>NZ_JBEYVO010000015.1:0-255839 GCF_040644055.1 Streptomyces sp. NPDC047043 | reverse complement strand
CTACACACTGCACCCCCAGTGGCTCGCCCCCACACACCCAACAGCAGAAACAGGGCAGTTGACGCACGACCTCACGGCTTAACTACGCGGCATTGCGTTCACGGCCGCGCAGTTGACTCCGCCTTCTGCACCCGGGCGATCAGCAGCGCCACGTCATCGGAGTTGTCCGGCTGGTGCAGCGTGCGCAGCAGCAGGTCGCAGACCTCCTCCAGGGGGCGGTCGGGGCCTTCGAGCAGGGCCAGGAGTGCGTCCAGGCGCTCGTCGAGCGGATGCTGCCGGGTCTCGACCAGGCCGTCGGTGTAGAACACGAGACGGTCGCCGGGGTCGAGATCGACGGTCGTGGTGGAGAAGGCGACCCCGCCCACCCCCAGCGGTGCCCCGGTGGGCAGTTCGAGCAGTTCGGGCGGGTGCCCGGCGCGCAGCCGGGCCGGCGGCAGGTGGCCGGCGTTGGCGATCCGGCACTGCCGCAGCTGCGGATCGTGGACGGCGTAGACACAGGTCGCGATGGAGTGGTCCAGGCCCTCGGTGATCTTGTCGAGATGCTCCAGGAGCCGGGCCGGGTCGAGGTCGAGGGAGGCCAGCGTGTTGGTCGCGGTGCGCAGACGGCCCATGGTGGCCGCCGCGTTGATGCCGCTGCCCATCACGTCGCCCACCACGAGCGCCGTCTTCCCGCCGTCCAGGGGGATCACGTCGAACCAGTCGCCGCCGACCTCGCTGGTGGCGCCCGCGGGCTGGTAGCGGGAGGCCACCTCCAGGCCGCCGGTCACCGGCGGATGGCTGGGCAGCAGGCTGCGCTGCAGGGTGAGGGCGGTGTCGCGGGCGTTCTGGTACCAGCGGGCGTTGTCGATCTGCACGGCGGCGCGGGCCGCCAGCTCCCGGGCGAGCAGCAGGTCGTCCTCGCTGAACGGCAGCGGGTTGTGCGTGCGCTTGAGATCGAGGGCGCCGAGCACCTCGCCGCGTGCGATCAGCGGGACGGCCAGATACGAGTGGACTCCCGCACCGGCCAGCAGCTCCGCAGCCTCCGGGGAGCGGGCGATCCGGGGCAGGTCCGCGGGCTCGACCTGCGCCACCATCACGGGCCGGCCCGTGCGGACGCACTCGGTGACCAGGCGGTCGGGACCGTACCGGGCCACCTCCCCGGGCTGGTCGGCCGCCCGCAGCGCCTGCGGCGCATGGTCCGCCTGCACGGCCAGGGCTCGGATCACCGCCGACTCCGCGGGACCCAGGCTGCTGCGCCGGCCGTCCACCACCGCCTCGAGCAGGTCCACGGCGGCGACGTCGGCGAGCTCCGGCACGGCCACATCGGCCAACTCGCGTGCGGTGCGGTCGAGTTCCAGCGTGGTGCCGATACGCGCGGAGGCGTCCGCGATGACCTGCAGCCGCCGCCGCGCGGCCTCCGCCTCGACGCCCGCCCGGTGCTGTTCGGTGATGTCCACGACCGAACCGGCCAGGCCGAGCACGGTTCCGACGGCGTCGTCCAGCCGGTAGAGCGAGAGCGACCAGGCGCGCTCGTCGTCCGGGTCGGCCGGGGTCCGGCCGACCGTCTGCTGGTCGACAAGGGGTTGGCCGGTCTCCAGCACCTGCCGCGCCGCCGCCTCGATGGCGTCTACGTCGAGGTGCGGCAGGACCTCGCGGATCGACCGGCCGATGTGGTCCTTGGCCGGCATGCCGTTGAGCCGTTCCAGTGCCGGGTTGACCGACACGTATCGCAGATCGGTGTCCAGGACGGCCAGCCCGATCGGCGACTGCGCGATCATCCGCGTGGACAGCGCCACGTCCCGCTCCAGCCGCCGTACGGTCGACTGGTCGGCGCACAGCCCCAGCGCGTAGACCTCGCCGTGGTCGTCCAGCAACCGCATGTTGCGGAACTCCACCAGGCGGGTGCTGCCGTCCTTGCGGCGGATCGGGAAGGCCCCGGCCCAGCTCTGGCCGGTGAGCATGACGTCCGCGAACAGCTTGATCACCAGGTCGAGATGCTGCTCGTGCACCATGATCCGGGCCGCGTACTGCCCGAGCGCCTCCCGCGCCGGGTAGCCGAACAGCTCCTCCGCCTGGGGGCTCCACAGCACGATGTGCCCTTTGGCGTCCAGCACCACCGAGGCCACGCCCAGCACGTCGAGCAGACCGCTCGGCCGCACCGACTCGTCGCCCTCGGCCACCGGAAACCCAGGTGCACTCATTCCACGCACCGCCTTCGCCCGATCACGCGGCACGCCGTCCCCCGTGCCGACTCCCCATGTTCTACCGCGCTCAACCGTCCCTGTGACGCCTCCGTCGCCCACCTCCACCATCCCTCAACACGGCCGGGGCGTCCCCCGAAGTGGTGACGACAGTACCCGGCACGCACTGTTGACCGGCCGACAACCCCCGGTTACCGATTTGGTCTGTACATGACCACCGAGTCCGGCCAGACTGTCCGCCGAGCACGCCCCGCCACCACCCCCCATGGAGGAGTCCTCCCATGCCCCTGCGCGCCTGGCAACGTTGTCACGCGGCGCTGACCGCTGTGGTCGCCCTCACCACCGCCGCCGTCCTGTCCGCCGCCCCGCCCGCGTCGGCCGCCGCCGCCTGGACCGAGCTGGGCTCCGACCGCGCCGACCCGCTGACCGAGAGCCAGGGCCTGACCTCCGTCGAGGTCCCGGCCAACAGCCCCAACCACTACACCGGCATCGGCACCATTCCGGTCTCCGTCTCCAGCCGCGGCTGGAACCACGTCGGCGACCCCGACGCCTCGTACAACGGCTATTACGTCGAGCCGTACCAGGCCGACTCGGGCAGCGCGAAGATGTACCGGGTGCAGGCGCCGGGCGGGGCCTGGTCGGAGTACGTCCACACGCTGAGCTCCGGGGAGGCGCTGAACAACTCCTGGGTGGCGATCTCGCCCGACGGCCAGTGGATGCTCTCCGGCGAGTACGGCACCATGAGCCGCTTCCTGGTCTTCCCGACCCCGGGCGTCAACGCGAGCACCTCGCCCTCGGCGAACCTCCCGCAGGTCTCCACCGTCAACCTCGACCACGCCGTCCGCGACGTGCAGGGCTGCGACTTCGTGAACGCCACCCAGCTGCTGTGCTCCTCGGACGATCCGGCCGGCACGCTGTTCGGCGTCACCAAGCCGCTCCTGCAGGTCGACCTGTCCGCCGCGGCGAACGGCACGTCCGACGTGACCGGCCACGTCACCGCGCTGCAGCAGCTGCCGCTGAAGAGCTCCTGCTCGGGCACCTTCGAGGTGGAGGGCATCGACTACGACCGCCGGGACGGCACCCTGCGGGTGATCGTCGTGTCGCCCGGCTTCTGTGTGCTGACGGACAGCAAGACCTACCGCTTCAAGCGGAGCTGAGCCCTCGCTGGTCCGGTGCGGCCAGTGGTGCTTTTCTTGGGGTGTGGCGCGGTTCGCGGGGAACTCGCGGTACCGCGCCACAGCCACGAGAGGAGCGATCACGATGGATCGTCAGCGCTCGCACGAGGAGCCGGTCTCCCTCGAGATCAGCGGATGCAGCAAAGAGGACGCCCGGATCGTGTTCGACACGCTGTGTGCGTGCTTCGAGTCCGACCGGGGCCCGGACGAGGTGCCGCAGCAGCTCCACGAGACCCGTCCGATGGTGTGGCTCGGCACGTTCGAGGTCACCGACGCGCATGAGTGCCCGGCGCCGGGTCGGCTGTCGTCCTCCGTCGAGGTGGACGCGCAGGGTGGGTACTGGGCGATCGAGCGGTTGCGCAGCACGTTGGATCCCCTGTTCACGGTGCGTGATCTTTCCTCGGCGTCGGGAGATCAGGAGCGGGAGTTGCACGTCATTCTTGAGAGTCGGTGAGTTTGTCGTCTGCGACGCCGTGTGGGCTGGTCGCGCCCACGCGGTGGAGCCGCAAATCAATACAGCCCGGCGCCCCTTTGCGGCGGGGCAGAGCCGTCGGCCAGTAGGCGCAGCACGGCTTGCTTGTAGACGGCGTGGACTTTGGGGAGGTCCGCGAGGCGGGCTCGTTCGTCCGTGCCGTGCAGGCCCTCGTAGCGGACGCCGAAGCCTGCCGTCGTCGGGATGCCTTCCGCCGCCAGTAGGTTGCCGATGTTTGACGGGCCCGCGGTCTTCGCCGTGACTGTGAGGCCCTCGTGGGCGGCTGCGTCCAGTAGCGCGGCGGCGGGCTGCTGAGTCTCGCTCAGGCGGTACGGCGGCCAGGTGGCCACCGGGGTGATCGCGGTCGGCCTCGGAGTTGGGAGCTGTGCGTCGAGGTCGGCGACCGCTCTGCGCACCCAGGCCTCCGCTGCGTCCGCGTCGAAGGTCGGTGTGGTGCGGACGTCGACGCCCAGTTCGCACCGGTCGGGAACCACCGAGAAGCCCTCGCCGCCGTGGCAGGACGTGACCGTCAGCTTCGGCGGCAGTGGGAAATCGCCCACGGCGCCCGGGAGTTCGGCCTCCTCCAGCAGCTGGACCAGCCGCGCCGCGCGGGAGACGGCGCCGACCGTCCTGCGGCTCGACCCGGAGTGGCCGGAGGCCGCGTGCACCGCGATCGTGGCCCGCCACAGGCCCCGCCCGCCGACCACGACCTCGTCGCGCCCGGGGTAGCCGATCATCACCCCGGCCGGGCGGGCCGCCGCCGTGTCCGCGAGATAGGCGCGGGCGCCGCCGAAGCCGCCGGTGTGCTCGTCGGCGTCGAGCAGGACGGCGAGGCCGCCGCGCAGTTCGGCGGCGCGGGCGTGCACCTCCGCCGCGATCCGGCAGAACATCGCCGCCGCCAGCTTGGAGTCGGCCGCTCCCCGCCCCCGCAGCCAGCCGTCCACGACGTCCCCGCAGTCCGGCGGGAAGGACCAGGCGCCCTCGTCGCCGTACGGGGCGGTGTCCACGCAGGCGTCCAGTGCCCACCACGGTCCTGGCCTGCCGCACGCGACCTCCACGAGCAGCGCCACCGGCCGGCCCCCGTCGTCGTGGAGCCGTCGACGCGGCAGGTCACGGGCGCCGAGCCAGTCCTCCAGGGTGGCGAGGACGGGCCCGTAGTCGTCGATGCGGGCCCGGCTCGGGCGGCGGATCAGTTCCTGGGCCAGGTCGACGATCTCCTCGGTCATGGGGCCACTGTGCCCGACGGTGGCCGGAGTCACTCCTCTCCGGTTGTGCAACTAGTTGCACTAAGCGTTCGCGGTCCTCTACAACAGAGGCACGACACCGCGACGGAGGGGCCCGATGAGCCGTTACCCGCATCTGCTGAACCCGCTCGACCTGGGCTTCACCACGCTGCCCAACCGCGTCCTCATGGGCTCCATGCACGTCGGCCTGGAGGAGGCCGAGCGCGGCTTCGAGCGCATGGCGGCGTTCTACGCGGAGCGGGCGCGCGGGGGAGTGGGCCTGATCGTCACCGGCGGTATCGCGCCCAACGAGGCCGGGCAGCCCTACGAGGGCGGGGCGAAGCTCACCACCGACGCGGAGGCCGAGCAGCACACGGCGATCACCGAGGCCGTGCACCGCGAGGGCGGCCGGATCGCGATGCAGATCCTGCACTTCGGCCGGTACGCCTACCACCAGGACCTCGTCGCCCCGAGCCCCCTGCAGGCGCCGATCAGCCCCTTCCCGCCCCGTGAGCTGACGGACGCCGAGGTCGAGCAGACCATCGACGACTACGCCCGCGCCGCCCGCCTCGCCAAGCAGGCCGGCTACGACGGCGTCGAGATCATGGGCTCCGAGGGCTACCTCATCAACGAGTTCATCGCCGCCCAGACCAACCAGCGCACCGACCGCTGGGGCGGCTCGTACGAGAACCGCATGCGCTTCCCCGTCGAGATCGTCCGGCGGGTGCGCGAGGCCGTCGGCGAGGACTTCGTCATCATCTACCGGCTGTCCATGCTCGACCTGGTCCCCGGCGGCTCCACCCTCGACGAGGTCATCACGCTCGCCAAGGCCGTCGAGGCGGCCGGGACGACCATCATCAACACCGGCATCGGCTGGCACGAGGCCCGCATCCCCACCATCGCGACCTCCGTGCCGCGCGGCGCCTACACCTGGGTGACGAAGCGGCTCATGGGCGAGGTGTCCGTCCCGCTGGTCACCACCAACCGCATCAACACCCCTGAGCTGGCGGAGGAGTTGCTCGCCGAGGGGTACGCGGACATGGTCTCCATGGCCCGCCCGATGCTCGCCGACCCCGACTTCGTCAACAAGGCCGCGGACGGCAAGCCCGAGGCCATCAACACCTGCATCGGCTGCAACCAGGCCTGCCTCGACCACACCTTCAGCCTCAAGATCACCTCCTGCCTGGTCAACCCGCGCGCCTGCCACGAGACCGAGCTGGTGCTCTCGCCGACCCGGCTGCGCAAGCGCGTTGCCGTCGTCGGCGCGGGTCCGGCCGGCCTCGCCTGCGCCGTGAGTGCGGCCGAACGCGGCCACGACGTCGTGCTGTTCGACGCCGCGAGCGAGATCGGCGGACAGCTCAACGTCGCCCGCAAGGTCCCCGGCAAGCAGGAGTTCGACGAGACCATCCGCTACTTCCGCCACCAGCTGGACGCGCACGGCGTGGACGTACGCCTCAACACGCCCGTCGCGGCAGGTGACTTGGCGGACTACGACGAGGTCGTCGTCGCCACCGGCGTCACCCCGCGCACCCCCGAGATCCCGGGCGTCGACCACCCGAGCGTCGTCGGCTACCTCGACGTGCTGCGCGACAACGTCCCCGTCGGCGACCGCGTGGCCATCCTCGGCGCGGGCGGCATCGGCTTCGACGTGGCCGAGTTCCTCACCGACGGCGGCGACAAGGCCAGCGAGGACCCGGAGACGTACTTCCGCCAGTGGGGCGTCGACATGGACTACCGGGCACCGGGCGGCCTGGCCGCCCCCGAACGGACGGCCCCGCCGCGCACCGTGCACCTGCTGCAGCGCAAGCCCACCAAGGTCGGCGCGGGCCTGGGCAAGACCACCGGCTGGATCCACCGCGCCGAGCTCAAGCACCGCGGCGTCACCATGGTCCCGGGTGTGCGCTACGACCGCATCGACGACGCCGGACTGCACGTCACCGTCGGCGAGGAGTCCACCGTCCTGCCCGTCGACACCATCGTGCTGTGCACCGGCCAGGAACCGCGCCGCGACCTGTACGAGGAGCTGCTCGCCGCCGGCCGCAGTACGCACCTGATCGGCGGCGCCGACGTGGCCGCCGAACTGGACGCCAAGCGTGCCATCAAGCAGGGCACCGAGGTCGCGGCCGGCCTCTGAGCCGCCCCGGGGATGTTCAGGCACACCCCGCGCCGCCCGGCATGCTCCCCGCTGCCTTGAGGGTGTGGGCGGTGCCCGCACTCGCCGGACCGGCCAAAGGCCCAAGTGGCTCCGCTGCGAGGACCTTCGTCCGGCACGCCGGGAGCACGCACCGGTTGCGACACCAGCCGCTGCCGCGGCGGGCGCGGGAACGCACCCGCACTTCCCCGGAGCCGCTTGGCCCGTCCCTAGGATGAACTGCATGTCACTCCCGCACGCGATCCTCACCGCTCTGCTCGAGAAGCCGTCCTCGGGGCTGGAGCTGACCCGCCGGTTCGACAAGTCGATCGGCTACTTCTGGTCGGCGACGCATCAGCAGATCTATCGCGAGCTGGGAAAACTGGAGGCCGAGGGGCACATCCGGGCGCTGCCGTCCGAGCAGCCGGCCCGTGGGCAGAAGAAGAGCTACGAGGTCCTGCCCGCGGGCCGCGCCGAACTGGCCCGCTGGACCGCAGCCTCCCAGGACCCCAAGCCGCACCGCGACCTGTTGCTGCTGCGGCTGCGCGCGGCCGCCGTGGTGGGCACCGCCGGTCTCGAGGCGGACCTGCGCCGCCATCTCGACCTGCACCGGCTGCAGTTGGCCGAGTACCGGGAGATCGAGAAGCGCGACTTCCCGCCCGACAAGGACGGTCCCCAGGACCGGCTGCGGCACCTCGTGCTGCGCGCGGGCATCGACCTGGAGACCTTCTGGACACGGTGGCTCACGCACGCCCTGGAGGAGTTCGCCGAACTGCCGGATTCAGGGACGGCGTGAGCGCGGCCGCGTTCAGAGCCGGTGCGGCTTGTTGCGCCGGCGCAGGTACCAGCCCGTCGCGATGACACCCGCGCCGACCAGCGCACCGCCCACGCCCAGCGTCAGCGGGCCGTAGTCCTGGATGCCACCGCCGACACCGCCCATCACGCCGCGCGAGGGCGAGGGCGAGGACGTGGCGGAGATGGTGGGGGTGGAGGGCGCGGAGACCACGATGGACTGCCTGCCGGCGGTGCTGTTGTTGAACGAGCACTGCACGATCACGGTGAAGGTGCCGGGGCTCACGTTCGACCAGGCCGCCGACTGCAGCGCGGTGGTGCCCGACAGCGACACCTGCCGCCCCTGGGCGAAGTTCGCCTGGCTGCTGTTGAGCAGCGAGGCGGTGCCCCAACTGCCGCTGCTGCTGGTCTGGTTGCACGCGGTGGTCGTCACCGAGACGGTGGACCCGCTGGTGCTCACGGAGATCCCGTTCCCTTGGGCCGCCGCCGGCACGGCGGCCAGGGCGAGCGGGAGCGCGGCGGCGGCTGCCGTGGTCACAACGGTGCGGAGCAAACGCTGAGAGTTGCGCATTGGACTGCCTCCAGCGGCACGGTTGGCGGTACATCCCTAGCGCCGCCGAGAATCGGGAGGTGCCCGTGCTGCCTCAGGGGCAGCCAACGTGGCCCCGGCCCGCCGCGCACCCGGACGGCCCCCGGCCAGGTGACGGATTCCTTCGTCCGGCCCATGCCGGCGGCCTCGTCAGGTGGTCACCGTGCGCTCCGCCGAGTACCCGCCCCACGTCCCGTCGGGCAGCCTGGCCCGGATCCGCACCCGGTGGGTCACGCCGGCGTCCCGTCCGGCGTAGAAGCTGTACGTCGCCCGGCCGCGCGGGGCCTTGCCGCCGTACACCAATGAGGTGGCCGCCCGCCCGTCGAGACGGATCTGATACTCCGTGACCACGCCGTCCGTGCGCGGCGGGATCCAGGAGAGGTCGAGGTAGTACGCCCCGTCGGCGCGGTGGCTCGTCGCGCGGAAGCCGGTGGGCGCAGTGGCCTGCCCGTCGTCGGAGCCCGGCGTGGTGAGGCGGACGGTGTTGCCGGGAGGCGAGAGATTGTCGGCGGCGTCGCGGGCCCGGACGGTGAAGGCGTACCGGGTTCCCGGCCGCAGCCCGGTGACCACGGTCGCCGTCTGGTTCCCGCCGACACTGTGGATCTTCGTCGTGCCCTGGTAGATGTCGTACGACACCACGCCCCGGTCGTCCGTCGAGGCCGACCAGGACAGCTGCCCGGCCCGGCTGCCGACCGCCCGGCCCCGTGTGGTCCCCGGGCGGGTGGGGGCCTTGTCGTCCGCCGCCACGGCCGCCGGGGTGGTCGCCCGTACCTCCCGGCTGCGCGGGCCGAGCCTGCCCTCGCTGTCGCGGGCCCGCACGGTGAAGACGTACGCGGTGGACGGCCTGAGCCTGGTGACGTCCACCATGTGCTCGGAACCGGGTGCTTCCTCGACCTTGGTGGTGCCGCGATACACCTCGTAGACGCTGATCCGGGGGTCGGCGGTCACGGCGTTCCACATGACGTGCACGCTGGTGGCGCTGCCCGCCGCCGCCGTGACGCCCATGGGTGCCCCAGGCAGCGGCCCGTCCTCGTCGCTGCCGCCCAATCCGCAGGCACCGAGCAGGGCCAGGACCGCGCAGAGCGCGAGGGACCGGTACGCGAGAACGGCGACGCGACGCACGGCTCTGCCTCCCCGGACGGCACGGACAGTGCACGGACGGAAATGGTCCGGACCAATATGGCGCGGCTGACGTGGTCGCATCAAGAGGGCCGTCGTGGGCCGACGCCGTTCGTGGCCGCCCGCGGGAGTTACGTATGCTGAACCTCCTCACGGCTGAACTCTCCTTGAGCGATGGGCAGTTCATGCCGTCGGCGCGGGCCGCTGTCGTCGCTGTTCCCGCGCCGGACGCGGGCGGCCGGGCGGCCGGAGCCGACACGGGCTCGGACGCCCGGCCCCCTGCCCGGAGTTCGGGGACACGCCATGCCCGGCTGGGGAGACGCGCCGGTCGGCCCGCCTACGGTGTCCGCATGATCGGAACGGCACCGGACGGACCGAGCGCCCGTCGGTGCCCCGCCAGGAGAGGGTCTCTTATCGTGCGTGTCCCGTTGCTGACGCTGGCCGTGGCCTCCGCCGCCCTGCTCGCCTCGACGCTGCCCGAATCCGGGCTCCGCGGCCGGGAGGAACCGGTGGCGTGGCGCGAGGGCGAGGTCCCCGCCGCCGACCTGCTGGCCAAGGTGCGGAACTGTGCCCAGATCTCCCGCGGCCGCTACCGCAGCGACGACGGCAGGCCCGCGGACATCCCGGTGTGCGGCACCCGGGACGCCGTCTTCTGGAAGGCCGACCTGGACATCGACTGCGACGGCCGGCCCGGTCCGCGCTGCAACCGCCGCACCGACCCGATCTTCGTGGCCGCCACCGCCTTCCAGCAGTCCGACCGCCGCTATCCGAGCGCCGAGCGCCTGCCGTACATCGTCGTCCCCGGAGTCAGCCGCATCTGGAACCACCGCGACCACGGGGTGCGCGGCGGATCCGTCGCCGCCGTCGTCTACCGGAAGCGCGTGCGGTACGCGGTCGTCGGCGACGTCGGCCCGCGCAACGTCATCGGCGAGGCCTCCTACGCCACCGCCAAGGCCCTCGGCATCCCCACGAACCCGCGCGGCGGCGGCGTGCCCTCCGGCGTCACGTACATCGTCTTCAAGAACTCGCAGGTGGCGCCCCTGGAGGACCACGACGCCGCCGTCCGACTCGGACGGCGGCTCGCGCGGAAGTTCACCCAGGCCAGGAAATAGCCCCGCGCCGTCAGACGGCCGCCCAGCCGTCGTCGACCGGCAGGACCACGCCGTTGATGTTGCTCGCCGCGTCCGAGGCCAGGAACACGATCGCGGCGGCCTGCTCCTCCGGCTGGGCGATCCGCCCCACGTTGACGAAGTGCGGGCCGAGCGCGGCCGGACCGTGGGCGGTCTGGTCGGCGTCCACGACGATGGCCGTCGCCGTGCCGCCCGGCGCGATGGCGTTGGCGCGGATGCCCTGCTTGCGGTACATCACCGCCAGCGACTTGGTGAGGCCCACGACCCCGTGCTTGGAGGCCGTGTACGCGGCGCCGGCCGCGCTGCCGCGCAGACCCGCCTCGGAGGCCGTGCTCACTATCGCGCCGCGGCCCGCCTGCAGCATGTGCGGCAGCACCGCGCGCGTGAGCAGGAACGGCGCGGTCAGGTTGACCCGGATGACCCGCTCCCACTCGGCGTCGTCCACGTCCGCCAGCGCCGACATGCGGTCCATGATCCCGGCGTTGTTCACCAGGACGTCCACCGCGCCGAAGCTGTCCACGGCCGCCTGGACCACCTGGTCGACGACCGACGGCTCGCTCAGGTCGCCCACGACGGCGACCGCGGTGCCGCCCGCCTGCTCGATCTCCTCGGCGACCCCCTTGGCGCCCTCGGCGTTGAGATCGGCGACCACGACCTTGGCCCCCTCGGCGGCGAAGGCCACGGCGGCGGCCCGCCCGATGCCCGAGCCCGCTCCGGTGACGATGACACTGCGTCCGTCGAGTCCACTGGCCATGAGGTGCTCCTGTTCACGTGGTTCCTGAGGGATCACCATACGACTTAATGTCTTCGAGTGACATAAAGTGGTGGGGGAGAATTCCGGGAAGCTGATCACCGGAAGCCGGAGGACCGCATGACCGCCGCCCGCGGACGTACTGGACGACCGCCCCTGACCGACGAACGCAGGGCCGAGATCCGGCTGGAGATCGCCCGGGCTGCGGTGGACCTGTTCGTCACCCAGGGCGTCGCGGCCACCACCGGCGAGCAGATCGGGCAGGCGGTCGGTGTCTCCGCGCGGACCGTGTGGCGCTACTTCCCGAGCAAGGAGGCCTGCGTACGGCCGCTGTTCACGGCGGGCATCGACATGCTCGCCGCCCGCCTGCGGCAATGGGCGCCCGGCCGGCCGCTCGAAGAGATCTTCGCGCCGGAACTCACCACGGAGCTCGGTGTCGTCGCAGGGCCCGACCGTTCCACCGTCGGCGCACTGGTACGGCTCACCCGCACCGAGCCGGGTCTGCGCGCCGTCTGGCTCCAGACGTACGACGAGGCGGAGCCGGCGTTCGCCCGTGCCCTGGCGGAGCGTGCGGGGGTGCCCGCCGACCACCTGCGGCCCACCGTCCAGGCGGCGATGTTCAACGCGGCCCTGCGCGCGGCGGTGGAGCACTACGCCTGGCTCGACGCCGACGCGGAGACCGACCGGGCGACGGCCGAGGCCGAGCTGACGGCAACCATGCGCTCGGCCCTCGCCGTCGCGGCGGAGGGACTCGGGTAGGGCTCCTCAGACCTTCCGGTAGGTGTACGCCTCCGCGGCCGCCGCCTCCACCGCCGAGAGGTCGGCGCCGGTGGCCGCCGTGACGACCGCGGCCACCGCGCCCTCCACGAACGGCGCGTCCACCAGGCGTGTGTTGTCCGGGAGTTCGTCGCCCTCGGCGAGCAGCGCCTTCACCGTGAGCACGGCACTGCCGAGGTCCGTGAGCACGGCGACCCCGGCACCCCGGTCCACCGACGCGGCAGCGGCGGCGATCAGCTCCGCGCTGGTGCCGAGCCCGCCCCCCTCGGTGCCGCCGGCCGGGGCGACCGGCACCGAAGTGCCGCCGCCCGCAAGCCCCTTGGCCAACTCGGCCACGGAGGCGGCCACTTCGGCGCTGTGCGAGACCAGCACGATCCCGACCGGCCTGGCATCACTCACCGTCGGCCTCCACGAGACCGGCGATCAGCAGCGCCGACGACGTGGCCCCCGGATCCTGGTGCCCGATGCTGCGCTCGCCGAGATAACTGGCCCTGCCCTTGCGGGCCTGCAACGGTGTCGTCGCCAACGCGCCCTCCTCGGCGGCGGTGCGGGCCGCGGCGAAACCGCCGTCGCCGAGCGCGTCCACGGCCGGCACCAGCGCGTCGATCATGGTCTTGTCGCCCGGCGCGGCACCGCCGAGCGTCATGACCGCGTCCACCCCGGCCCGCAGGGCCTCGGCGAACTCCGCCTCACTGACCTCGCCGGCATCCCCGAGCGCCTTTCCGGTACGGCGCAGCAGCGTGCCGTACAGGGGCCCCGAGGCGCCGCCGACCGTGGAGATCAGCTGCCGTCCGGCGAGTGTGAGGACGGCTCCGGGGGTGGCCGGCGCCTCCTTCTCCAGGGTCGCGGTCACGGCCCTGAACCCGCGCTGCAGATTGCTGCCGTGGTCGGCGTCCCCGATCGGTGAGTCGAGGGCGGTCAGCCGCTCCGCCTCACGGTCCACGGAAGCGGCGGTCGCCGTCATCCAACGGCGGAAGAAGTCGGCGTCGAGCACTGGATCTCCTTGCGTGGTAGGTACGTTGCCACCTCGGCCCTACATACCCCAGCGCAGCCCCGGCGTCTTCACCGGCGCGTCCCACAGCCGCAGCAGCTCCTCGTCGACCTGGCACAGGGTGACCGAGGCGCCGGCCATGTCGAGCGAGGTGACGTAGTTGCCGACCAGGGTGCGGGCGACGGCGACACCACGTTCGGCGAGCACCCGCTGCACCTCGGCGTTGAAGCCGTACAGCTCCAGCAGCGGGGTCGCACCCATGCCGTTGACCAGGACGAGGACCGGGTTGCGCGGCGGCATGTCCTCCAGGATCGCGTTCACCGCGAACTCCGCGATCTCGCCCGACGTCATCATCGCCCGCCGCTCACGGCCGGGCTCGCCGTGGATGCCGATGCCCAACTCCAGCTCGCCGGGCGGCAGATCGAAGGTCGGGCTGCCCTTGGCTGGTGTGGTGCAGGCGCTGAGCGCGACGCCGAAGCTGCGCGAGTTCTCGTTGACCTGCCGGCCGATCGCCTCCACCTGCGCCAGCGGCTGACCCTCGTCCGCCGCCGCGCCCGCGATCTTCTCCACGAACAGGGTCGCGCCGGTGCCGCGCCGCCCTGCCGTGTAGAGGCTGTCGGTGACCGCGACGTCGTCGTTGACCAGCACCTTGGCGACCTGGATGCCCTCGTCCTCGGCGAGTTCGGCCGCCATGTCGAAGTTGAGCACGTCGCCCGTGTAGTTCTTCACGATGAACAGCACGCCGGCCCCGCTGTCCACGGCCGCCGCGGCGCGTGCCATCTGGTCGGGGACCGGCGAGGTGAACACCTCGCCCGGACAGGCCGCCGAGAGCATCCCGGGACCCACGAACCCGCCGTGCAGCGGCTCGTGCCCCGAGCCGCCGCCGGAGATCAGGGCGACCTTCCCGGCCACGGGGGCGTCTCGCCGTACGATCACTCGGTTCTCCACGTCGACGGTCAGCTCGGGATGGGCGGCCGCCATGCCCCTGAGCGCGTCCGTGACGACGGACTCCGGGACGTTGATCAGCATCTTCATGGATTCCTCCTGGTGACACTTGCAGATGAGCCCTGAGGTGGAACAGATCTGCGTCGGGTGGAGCCCTGCTGTCGGCAGTATCGACCGTGCGCAGGCGAAGGTCACGTGGGCGTCGCCCGGGGATCCAGGTCCTTGAGAGTTTCAGCGACCGGACGCCGCCGCGGAGGCCGCGGGCTGATCGGTGTCACCGTGCCAGGTGGGCCAGCCGAGCAACCGGGGGCGCTCGGTGACCCAGGCGCGGGTGTCGGTGCCGATCTCGGCGTCGATGAGCGCTTCCAGCAGGGCGTGGTAGCGGGCGAGGAGCTCGCGGTGGGCAGGGTCGGCGGCGAGGTTGCGCATCTCGGCCGGGTCCTCGGTGCGGTCGTAGAGCACGACGTCGTTGTCGGCGAGGAGCTCCTCGGTGCCGGCCGGGCGGTTGGGGTTGAGGGGGGCGAAGTAGCGGCCGAAGGTGTAGCGGCCGTCGGTGTAGCCGCGCAGGAACCCGCGCTTGGTCCAGTCCGGGCGCAGAGATCCGGACTCGATCCGCTTCGGCGCCTCGGGGTCGGCGAACTCGAACCAGAACGAGGCGTCCAGGGTCGTGATCGACTCGACGGCGGTGAGCACGCCCTCGCGGACCGGCCGGCCCTCCAGCACCGGCGCCAGGGAGCGCCCCTTGAGCGCGGGGAACCTGGTGGCCGCCTGTGACCGGTCGATGCCGGCGAAGGCGAGCAGGGTCGGTGCGAGGTCGACCGCGGAGGAGAGGGCCTCGGTGACGTCTCCGCCGGAGACATCGGGGTGGGACAGGATGAACGGGACGTGGAAGTTCTCGTCGTAGACCAGGTTGCCCTTCTGCCGCAGCCCGTGCGAGGCCGCCATCTCGCCGTGGTCGGAGGTGAAGACCACAACGGTGCGGTCGGCCTGTCCCGAGGCCTCCAGCGCGTCGAGGACGAGATCGACGCTGCGGTCGACGTCACGCAGGGCGTTGAGGTAGAAGTTCAGGCCGTCGTACCAGTGCCCGTCGTCGGCGACCGGGCCGAAGACCGTGTCGAGCATGCGCGCGTACTCCGCCACTGCCGGTGCCGCACCGGACAGGTCGTCGTGCAGGCTCGTGGGCAGGTCGAAGTCCCAACGGCGCCGGTAGACGGGGATGTCGGCCGCGGCACGGGTGACCACGGCGTGGGCGAGGCCGAACGGCAGCTGGACCTGCGGGGAGCCGCCGTAGTCGAAGCTCATGATGTCGTGCGGGTTCACGAAGTTCACGGCCATGAACCACGGTTTGTCGGCGGCCACCACCGGGGCCCGGTTGCGCAGCCAGCGCACCGCCTGCCCGGCGATGACCGGGTCGAGCTTCAGCCCGGCCCAGGCACCGCCGTCGATGTCGCCCCAGTCGTTGAACTCGCTGAAGCCGTACGGCTCGAGGGCGTCGGTGGTCGGGCCCGGGTTCTGGGGGGTGATGTAGAGGTTGGAGAGGTGCCACTTGCCCTGGTAGGTGCAGTAGTAACCGGCCGAGCGGAGCATCGTGCCGAGGGTGCCCAGCTGAGGGGCGAGCGGGCGGATGTAGGGCATGTTGTCGTTGTCGTAGATCTCGGTGAGCGGCAGATGCTGCCCGGTGTAGATCACCGACCGGGAGGAACTGCACTGGGCCGAGGCGGCGTAGTGGTTCCGGAAGGTGGTGCCGCGCTCGGCGAGGCGCTCGCGTGCCGGGAGGGTGTAGCCCTCCGGGCGGGGGAGGGTGGCCCGTTCCTCGTCGGTGACGATCAGCAGGATGTTGGGACGACGCGTCATGGCCACCTGTCCTCCGGAGGGGTCATGCGTGCCCGCCGGCGCCGGGGGCAACGGGATGTGGGCCCACGCAAGGGTGCGCCGCGTCCGAATCTAGGCCGGGGGCCGCCGCTCCGCGTGCGGGAGACGACCGTCCTGGGCCGGGTGGGTGACGGGATCCCCGAGTCGTACGTCGGCCGGCCCGCCGGCGCCGGAGCGCTCAGGCGGAGGTGCCGGTTGCGGGCGCGGGCTCCGGTCCGGACGGTCCAGGCGGTCCCGTGACGCCCGGCGTTCGCCCGAGCGCGGCGAGCCCCGGCCCGGGAGCGAGGAACTCACGCACCCCGAACAGAGCCAGGATCACCACGGCGAACCAGAACACCACCAGGCCCGTCGGGTGGTTCCAGAACGCGAACACGATCGAGGCGCCCAGCAGGATCACGATCCCGATCCACCGCTTCCACCGCCGCACGAACGGCTCCACCGGCCCGGCCCGGAAACCCACCTGGTCGGCCACCTGGCGGACTCCGCCGACCCCGGTCGTGCACGCGGCACGGGTCGTCGTCGCGGCCCGGGACGGGCCGACGAAGAACGCGCCGAGCGCGACCAGCACCGCCAGGATCCCCACCGTGCGCAGGGTCTTCCGCAGGAAGTGCACCAGGGCGTCGTAGACCGACCCGGCCGCATCCGGGGAGACACCGGCCGGCAGATGGTTGAGGAAGGACGTGCGCATGATTGCGAGGGCGATGCCGAACACCAGCATCGCCACGGCGATCCCCGACGCCGCGCCGATCAAGGCGTGTCGGCGGTTGTGGGCGAGGTAGACACCCGTCGTCGCGACCAGCACCGCGACCACCGGAAGCCAGTTTCCGAGGATCTGCAGCAGCCTCACATAGGTCCTGGCCTGCGCCAGCTGGGGAGCGGCGTACACCGTGAACTTGGTGTGGACCTGCGGGATCTTCGAGGCCAGTGCGAAGCCCGAGTCCGTGAGCTGTTTCTTCACCTGGTCGACGACCGGTCCGATGTCGATGGTGACCTTGTCGCCGGAGAGCTGGACCGTTCCGCCGCCCTCGCCGGTGAGGGCCTTCACCATCGTGGTGTGTGCCGCCGTGATGGCCCGCGTCCATATGGTCGCGAAGGCGTCGCTGGTCACGACTCTGTCCGCGGCGGCCCCGACGAGACTCTCCAGTCCGTCGCCGATGGGTCCGCTCAAGTTGCCGATCAGGTCGGCCGCGCGGGGCGGGACGCCCTTCTGGTGTGCCGCCTGGGAGAGCTGGTCGACCACGGACTGGACGTCGATCTTCTGGATCACGACGTCGGTGACCCTGCGGGAGATCGCCTTCTGCACATCGGGGTCGCTCGCGAGCGGCCCCATGGTTGCGACGAACCGGTCGGTGTCGGTGACCTGGTCACGCGCCCACACGGCCGTCACGGCCAGGATCGACAGGATCGACGCCAGGATGACGAGCAGCACCGAACCGGTGGTCCGGAAGGGATGCCGCTGTCGCGGCGCGGCCGCCGACTCGAGCTGCCCCACGCGTCGGCGCAGTTCCTCCAGTTCTTTCGTGTTCGACGCGCCGGCGTCGCCCGACTCGCCCGTGGCGTTCTCTGGCGCCATGGAGCACTCCCCTCCTCGTCGAGCAGGGCTGCGCGAAAGCGGACGAGCGGGAGCGCTCCAACCCGGTGGCCCCGCCCGTCGGCGCGCCCTCACACGTCGTGCGGCTGGCGCTCGTACGCGGTGTAGAAGGCCTTGCGGTCGACCACGCACAGGGCCCAGATGATGAACCCCGAGAACGCGATCACGACGACCGACCAGACCGGGTAGTACGGCAGGGAGAGGAAGTTGGCGATGATCATGAGTCCGGCAATGCCCACGCCGGCGACACGCGCCCATGTCGCTGCCTGGAACAGCCCCAGGCTGACGGCCACGCCGATCGCGCCCAGCACCAGATGGATCCAGCCCCAGCTGGTGAGATCGAACTCGAAGACGTAGTTGCGCGTGGTGACGAAGACGTTGTCGTTGGCGATCGCCATGATGCCCCGGAAGATGGCGAGCATGCTTGCGAGCAGGAGCATGACGGCCCCGAAGGCCATCACGCCGCCCGCCCATGCCTGCCTCGTCGCGTGCGCCTCGGGGGTGTGCGTCGCGGTCATGCTGCTGCCTCGTTTCGTTCGGTCCGGGCGTGCTCAGCGACCGGAGGTGGAGCGGACGGACGCCGATTGCTCTGCCGACGCACCGTGACCGGAGAGGACCAGCTCCTTCGCCCTGCTGAACTCCTCGTCCGAGATGTCGCCGCGGGCCCGGATCTCGGAGAGCTTGGCGAGTTCGTCGGCGCTGCTGCGCTGGGTGCCCCCGCCCGCGGTCTCACGGACGTAGGAGTCGAACGCCTCCTGCTGCGCACGCGCCTGCGCGGCCTCCCGCCTGCCCATGTTCTTGCCGCGGGCGATCACGTAGACGAAGACGCCCAGGAAGGGCAGGCAGATGGTGAACACCAGCCAGCCGGCCTTCGCCCAGCCGCTCATGTCGTCGTCGCGGAAGATGTCGACGATGATCCGGAAGAGCAGGACGAACCACATGATCCACAGGAAGAAGATCAGCATGGTCCAGAAGGCGCTCAGCAGCGGATAGTCGTACGCGAGGTATGTCTGCGCGCTCATGTCTCTCCTCCGTCCCGGGCGTTCGCCCGGCAGCCGTTCTGTGCCGGATTCAGCGTGCGCACGGCAAGTTCGGTCGGGCTTCACCCGCTGAGGGTGATCGTGTGCGCCGGGTGCGGGGTCAGGGCGTTGTTTCCCGGGATTCGGGCGTCGCGGTGCCGGACGGCGAGGGCTGCAGCGACATCTGTCCGGCGCTGCGGCGCAGCGCGGACCGCCAGGCGAGGGCGACCGCCGTCTCGGCCAGGCCGAGCAGCACGAGCCAGAGGCCGAGCAGCCGGGTCAGCGCACGGGCGGTCTCGGTCGGCAGGGCCAGCACCACGATCCCCGCAACGATGGTGAGGATCGCCCCGCCCAGGACGGCGCCGCGGTGCGGCATGTCCTTCATGGCGATGGCCGTGTAGAGGGTGAGGATGCCGGACACCAGCCAGACGACGCCGACGACGAGCGAGAGCGCGGCGATGGTCTGCAGCGGATTGCGCAGGCACAGCACCCCGGCCAGGACGTACAGCACCGCCATGAGCAGCCCGGGGATCCGTTCGCCGTGGCCCTGCCGGGAGAAGGCGCCGACGAACCGGAACGCCCCCATCAGCAGGAGGTACAGACCGATCAGGACCGCCAGGACGTGCAGGGTCTCGTCCGGCCAGACCAGGATCAGGATGCCCGGCACGAGCGTGGCCACCGCCGAGGCCAGTATCCAGGTCCAGGACCGGCCGAGCCGGGCCAGCGCCTCCGCGGGGTCGCCCATGGGGCTCGGAGCCGCCCCGTCGGACATCCGGTCCGGCCCGGGACGCGGCGCCGGTCCACGTGGCTGGGTCATGGCTCCTCCTCGCGTTCTCCCTGCTTCCCCCTGCGCGATCGAGCGGTCGCCTCCGGACCGCCGGAGGTGGTGTACGGGGATCTCACCGGGCCAGCGTCGCGCGCGGCCCCGGGTGCCGGGTCACCCACAACGGGTGATCCGTCCGCACCGCCGCGGCGGTGCGCTGGAATCGGAGCCGCTCCCCGGCCTGCCGCCGGTTCCGACGGCTGCCCGCACGCACCAGGAGGTCGAGCCATGACCGAACCGAACATCTTCACCGCCTTTCTGCCGGCGGCCGAACGAGCGGCATACGGAAGGAGCGCGCGCAACCGTGTGTCGCGTTCGGACCACAGCCACTTCGAGGCGGGGCGGGACCGGCCCGATCCGATCGGCGTGATCGAGCGTCAGTCCGCCACCCGGGTACCGGAGTTGGTGCCCATCCGCTACGGACGCATGCTCGAGTCGCCATTCCGCTTCTACCGCGGCGCGGCGGCGATCATGGCCATGGACCTGGGGCGCTTCCCGGACACCGGGCTGCGGGTGCAGTTGTGCGGAGACGCCCATCTGCTCAACTTCCGGCTGCTCGCCTCGCCGGAACGCCATCTGGTCTTCGACATCAACGACTTCGACGAGACGCTGGACGGACCCTTCGAATGGGACGTCAAGCGGCTCGCCGCCAGCTTCGTGATCGCCGCCCGGGCCAACGGCTTCCCGGTCAAGGAGCAGAACAGCGCGGTGCAGACGTGTGTGCAGGCCTATCGGGAGCGGATGCGCGAATTCGCCGGCATGGGCACCCTCGACATCTGGTACGCCCAGGACGACACCGACCACATGCGGAAGCTGCTCGCCTCCTCGATGGACAAGGAAGCCAGGCGCCGCGCCGACGAGGCGACGGCGAAGGCCCGCACCCGCACCCATCTCCAGGCCTTCGCAAAACTCACCGAGGCCTCCGCCGAAGGGCGCCGCATCGCCCCGGACCCGCCGCTGATCACCCCGCTGAGGGACCTGACGGCCGAGTCGGGCGCCGCGGAACAGGAGAAGGAACTGCAGGTCATCCTGGACGACTATGCGCACACCCTGTCGGCCGAACGCAGGCATCTGCTGCGCCACTACCGACTTGTCGACATCGCCCGCAAGGTCGTCGGTGTCGGCAGCGTCGGCACCCGCTGCTGGATCCTGCTGCTGCTCGGCAGGGACGACGACGATCCCCTGCTGCTGCAGGCCAAGGAGGCCCAGGAGTCGGTGCTGGCCGCACACACGCACGGCGAGCGCTACGACAACCAGGGCCGCCGGGTGGTGAGCGGACAGCGCCTCATCCAGACGACCAGTGACATCTTCCTGGGCTGGACCCACGTCGTGGGCCTCGACGGACACGAGCGGGACTTCTACGTCCGACAACTGCGGGACTGGAAGGGCATCGCCCGGCCGGAGACCATGGGGCCGGACCTGCTCCGCCTCTTCGCCCGGCTGTGCGGGGCCTCCCTGGCCCGGGCGCACGCCCGCTCCGGCGACCCCGTCGCCATCGCCACCTACCTGGGCGGCAGCGACCGCTTCGACCGGGCGCTCACCGTGTTCGCCCAGGCCTACGCCGATCAGAACGAGCGGGACTTCGCGGCATTGGGTGCGGCCTCGCGCTCGGGCAGGGTCACCGTGGAGGAGCTTTGAGGAGCGGCTTCAGACGTTTGAGGAGCGGCTTCGAACGACGGGTTGGTTCATTGAACCAACCCGTCCGTTCGCTCCGGCAGTTGCCGCATCTCGACGACGTGCAGTCCCAACGACTGACAGCGCGCCAGCAGCCCGTACAGCTGTGCCTCGTCGACCACATGGCCGTAGAGGACCGTCTGACCGGCCATCGTCACGTGATCCAGCTCCGGGAAGGCCTTGGTCAGCGTCTCCGACATGTGTCCATCGACGCGGATCTCGTAGCGCATGGGCTGTTCTCCCGTGGGCGGCGTGCGGACCGGCGTACTTCGCCCTTCTCTCTCTGCGATCGTCCTCCGCGGTGCCCCGCCGAACCTCACCCCGTAGAGGTGACCCGGCGCGGTCACAGCAGCCGCAGGTCGCGCGCGCGGCGCACGGCGTCGTTGCGCCGGTTCACCGCCAGCTTCCGGTAGACGCTCTTGAGGTGGGTCTTCACGGTGTTCACCGATACGAACAGGTCGGCGGCGATCTCCTGCGTCGACATCGGCTGAGCCAGCCGGCGCAGCACCTCGCGCTCGCGCTCGCTCAGCCCCTCCACCACCACCAGGGGGGAGGGTCCTGTCCGGGATTGGGGCCCGTCACCACTTGATGGTGCGGCCGGCGTGAGCCAGCCCCTCGCCAGCTGCTGGAGCGGCGCCATGGCGAGGAGGGGTCTGATCCAGGGCCCGGTTTCGAGGAAGGGACGGCGCAGCCGCTCGCGCCGGGCGTCGACGAGAGCGTGCGCGACGAGCCTGGAGGCGGTGACGGCGTCGCCCGCCTGCTCCGCGACCTGGGCCCGCACCAGTGCGGCCCGGACGTCCACCGCCGGTCCGGGCCGGCTCTCGCTGTGGACGCCGTCGAGCAGATCGATCGCGGCATCGGGCCGGCCGGTGGCGAGGTGGAGGCGGGCGGCCTCCACAGCGCAGGTCGGTTCGTCGTCGGGCACGGCTCGCAGCAGCTCGGCGGCCTCCTCTGGATGCCCTGCCGCCAGCTCGGCGGCGGAGGCGACCAGTGCCTCGTGGCTCTCCGCCCACGGTGAGGTCACGGCGGCGGAGACGGCCGGGTTCGCGGCGTCGACAGCGGCTCGTGTGTCGCCCCGGGCCAGCAGGAGACGCGCTGTGACGATGGCCCGTACCGCCGCCGTGACCGGATCCTGCGGTGGGGAGTGGAGTGCGGCCACCTCGTCGAGGAGGGTCTGGGCCCGGCCCAGTTCGTTGCGCTCGACGGCCACGGCGGCCAGGACCAGCCGTTCGATGCCGGAGCCGGACGGCCGGGGCAGGCTGTGGCGCTCCGTTTCGGCCAGCGCCGCCGCGGCCTTCTTCTCCGCCCTGCCGGGCCAGCCGGTCAGGTAGTCGATCAACGCCAGATGGCCCAGGGAGTCCTCGCGAAGGAACACGGTCGAGGCTCCGCCGGGGGAGGCGGTCGCCGCGGACAGGGCCCTGCGCGCGTCCTCGAAGTGTCCGGCCCACAGACGCGTGGAGCCCAGGTGGGTCAGCAGGAGGGCGGTGAGCTCGGGGTGTTTGTCCAGGAGGTGCGCGGGCACCTCACGCTGCAGTTCCTCCGCGGTCTCGGCGGCCTGTTCCGCCTGCCCGGGAGAACCGGTCAGCCGGGCCGCCAACGCCTCCAGCAGGGTGCAGCTCAGCCGCGCCGTCGCAGGCGCGCCCGAGGCCAGCCGTTCCTCGGCGTGGTGCAGGTGGGCCAGGCCGTGGTCGAGATCCCGCCCGGACAGGTCACGGGCCGCCCGGACCACGTCCGTCGCGGCGCTGTGGACCTCCGGTCCCATCCCGGAGAACAGCCGGTCCAGGTCGGCGCAGCGCAGGCCGGTGAAGAGCTCGCCGATCGCCAGGTCGTCGACGAGGGCGTCCGCCGTGAACTCCCAGTCGCCCGCGGCGGCGCCGTGCGCGAGGGTCTCCGGCAGGGAACCGGAACGCCGCAGCCACTGCGCCGCCCGCCGGTGGAGTTCGGGTTCCAACCCGGGGGAGCGCACCCGCAGATGGGCTCGGAGTATCTCCCCGAACAGCGGGTGGAGGCGGTACCACGAGTGCCCCAGGTCCTCTACGAATGCGTTCGCGCGATGCAGCCGGGCCAGGATCGGCTCGGCATCGGTCCGACCGGTCAGGGCGTTGACCAGCTCGGGACAGAAACGCTCCAGAACGCTGACGCGCAGCAGCACGTCCTGTGTCTGCTCCGGCTGCCGCTTGAGCACCTCTGCCAGCAGGAAGTCCGCGACCGTGCTCCGGCCGGCCTCGAACTCCTTCAGATACGTCTCCGGGTCCGAAGTCTGCCGAGCCGCCAGCGCGCACAGGCGCAGGCCGGCGGCCCAGCCCCGGGTGCGGTCCACGAGGGCGCGCGCGGCCTCCACGGGAAGGCGCAGTCCGTGCAGCTCGAGCAGCGTGACGGCCTCATCGGGTGTGAAGGCCAGCTCCGCACCGCGGATCTCCGTGAGCTCGCCGGCCGCCCGGTACCGGTGCAACGGCAGCATCGGCTCGGTACGGGTGACGAGGACCAGGTGCAGACCCTGCCCCGCGTGGTGCAGGACGAACTCCAGCTGTTCGGCGACCTCCGGGGCCGTTTCCCGGTCGAACTCGTCGAGCACCACGGTCGTGGGCCGGTGAGCACTGTTCAGCTCGGCTGCGAGCGCTGCCAGGAGCCGGCGGTCCACCCGGACGGCGTCCACCGGGCAGCCGACCTCGTCGGTGACCGGCGCTCCGGAGGCACGCAGAGCATGCAGGACGTACGCCCAGAACACGCCCGGGCGCCGGTCCTCCGCCTCCACGGTGAGCCACGCCACCGGATGCGCCAGGCCCGCGGCCCAGTCGGCGACCAGCAGGGTCTTGCCCGCGCCGGCGGCTCCGTTGACCATGGTCAACGGCGTCCTGAGCCCCTGGTCGAGGTGGTGGAGCAGCCGTTGCCGCCGAAGGAACGTGGCCGGCCGCATCGGCAGCGCGAACCGGGTGCGGAGAATGGGGTCTCCGAGGGGATCCATGCCAGGGACAGTCGCTCCTGCAGTGTTCTCGTCGATCGCAGCCACTGCGCTCACCACCCGCTGTGCGTCAGGCCGTTTGCAGCGCTCTCCTCGCTCTGAAACAGTCTTCCCGGCGATAAACCAGACATATAGGGTCCAGTGGCCCCTTTATGCAGGGCCGGACGCTCCTGCCTCGGAGATCCGAGGACCCCGGACGGCGTGATCAGCCCGTCTTGTGCCCCCACCGGGGGCCGACCAGATCCCACTCCCTTCCCCACTCGTCGATGCGTCGGCGGTCCAGCCACCAGCGTGCGGCGCCGTAGACGCCGAACGCCATTCCGGTCACGGCGAGCGCCGCCCCGGCGCCCAGGCAGCCAGCCTCGACGGCCGCGTCCGTGCCGGTCGGCGGCCGGGTGGTGAGGTTCCCCTGCGGGTCCGTCCAGACCACGACCGTGGAACCGGCCTTTCGACCGCTGCCCACCAGCGTCTTGTCGGTGCGGGTGGAGCCGTCCGCGAGTGTCCAGCGGACCTTCACCAGCGCCGAGTAGCCCTTCGTCGCGGATCGTGACGCGCCCGTGAGGAGGACCGCGTGCACGGGGATGCGCTCGGCGCGCTGCTGCGCGAACTCGTCGTCGGCGGCCCTGGCGGTGAACACACCGGCGAGCGTGCCGCCCACGGCGATCAGCACCCAGACGGCCAGCACGAGCCACGCCTCGAGAACGTCGTCCCGGCGGCGCAGCGGGTTGGCCCGCCATCGCCACAGCCACTTCCTCCTTCGCCCGCCTGCGCGCATCGCCAGCACCTCCTCTGCGTGACTTTCACGACCGTGGCATCCGGGATCTGCCGGCGGTATGGGCCGGGCAGGCGGAGCAGTGGGCCGATCGGACCAAGCGCAAGACCCCGCAGCCCGTTCGGCTCCGTGGCCGGCTTTGCCCCGTCGGCCGACGGTGGCCTGACCGGCCGCCGACGAGGGACCAACGGCCCCTCACCCGCGTCGCCGCCGCGCTCCCACCCTCGGAAGGCAACAGCACCGGTTCCCACCCGTCCGGGAGGAGGGCATGATGCGATCCGAGCCTCTCGACGCCGAGATCCTGGAAGCCTGTATCGCTGCGGCCGTCGCCGCACCCTCGTTCTTCAACACCCAGCCGTGGCGCTTCCGGCTGGACCCCGAGACCGTCACCTTCGAGGTGCGCGCGGTCCCGGAGCGCAGCCTGCACCATGCCGATCCCGTCGGCCGTGCCCTCCACCTGTCGCTGGGTGCCTCCGTCTTCAACCTCCGCGTCGCGGTGTCCCACTTCGGCTGGACTCCAGTCGTACGCCTGCTGCCGCGCCCTGAGGACCCCGGGCTGCTCGCCGTCGTCCGGCCCACGGGAGCCGTGCGTCGGCCCACCACGGAGCACCGCGGCGACCTCTATCCGGCGATCTGGCGCAGGCACAGCAGCCGTCTCCCGTTCACCGGCAGGCCGCTGCCGCCGCAGGCGCGCGCCGAACTCGCAGAGGCGGCCCACACCGAAGGCGCCTCGCTGACCTTCCCCGGGGCAGCCGAGACGGCACGTCTGCTGGGCGTGACCGCGCAGGCCGAGCAGCGCAACCGGGCCGACGTCGACCGGGGCACGGAAAGCCGCCGCTGGGTCCGCCGGGGTCCCGACGACACCGGCCTCCCGCAGAGCGCACTGGGCCCGCAGGACGCGCGGGAGCGCCTGCCCATGCGGGACTTCACCGCCGAGCGGCACCCCGAGCGGCTGTCGGCGAAGGACTTCGAGACCGCCCCGGCCATCGCCCTGCTCCGTACCGAGCACGATCGCCGCACGGACTGGCTGCGCGCCGGGGAGGCACTGGAACACGTCCTGCTCGTCGCCACCGCCCTCGGCCTGCGCGCGTCCCTGCTGCACCAGCCGATGGAATGGCCCGACCTGCGGCGCTTCCTCAGCCCGGACCCCGACCACACCGGACACCCGCAGATGCTGATCCGGTTCGGCTACGGCCCGGAGGGACCGGCCACCCCGCGCCGTGCCCCGCGCGCGGTGCTCGACACGGAAGTGCCGAACACCTAGCCCTTCCCGTCGGCGGGCGGTCACTGTCGGCCCGCCGCGACGGAGACGGCGTCCTCGTCACGGTCGCCGAAGAGGGCAGTGGGCACATCGGGGTGGATCTCGAAGACACCGCCCAGGCGCGTGGTCCGCAGCATGACCAGGAAGTGGCCGTCGGGGTTCACGAGCCGCAGTCGGCCCTCCCGGGCCAGCACCCGGTTTCTCGCCCGGCACAGCAGCCGCAGTCCGCTGCAGTCGATGAAGGTCACGGGACGCAGGTCCAGCACGAGGTCGGGGCGCCGGACGGCGGTCAGGGCGTCGATCCGCGCCGAGAGCGGCGACGCCGTCAGGATGTCGATCTCGCCGCGCACTTCCACCACGGTTGCGCCGCCGACGACACGTTCCGTGTGGCAGAGCTCGGGCCTGGTGTGCTTTTCGGCCATATACAGAGCAAAGCCGGGTGCGGCAACCGGCGGAAGGGCCGGTCGGCCCTGTGTGGAGGGGTGACGGGACCGGGCGGCTCCACACGATCGCACACCGTGCAGTGAGGGTCGCTCTCCGGTACGACCGGGACCGATGGCCCCGTTCCGTGGCCACCTGCCCGCCCCAGCATCAGGGGTGGGCCTTCGCCCGCACCGGCCCTGTCCGGATCCGACCGTACCGAAGCACCGAAGGGAGCACGACATGACTGCCCAGCACGTGGTCGTCGGAGTGGACGGCTCACTGACCGCCGTACGGGCCCTGGACTGGGCGGCGCGAGAGGCGGAAAGGCGCGGCGCCGCCCTGCGCCTCGTCCATGCCGTCCCCGACCTGGACGAGGCCGGGCCCGTGCTGGCATCGGCCGCCTCGCGGATCCGCGCGCGCCATCCCGGCCTGCCGGTCGTGACCGCACCGGCCGAGGGCGGCGCGGTGGAGACCCTGCTGCGCGAGAGCGACGGCGCGCTCCTCACCGTCGTGGGCAACCGCGGGCTCGGCGGGATCACCGGGCTGCTGTTCGGCTCGGTGAGTCTGCGGCTGGCCGGGCACACCCACAGCAGCCCCCTGCTGGTGGTGCGCGGCGACCACCGGTGCGACGAGGGCGGCGAGGTCCTGCTGGGACTGGGCGGCGACACCGACGCGGACGCGGCGGCCTACGCCTTCCAGGAGGCCGAGCGGCGCGGTGCCCCGCTGCGCGTCCTGCACTCCTGGTCCCACCGGCACATCGCGCCCGAAATGCCCTCGCCGATACCCGCGACCAGCCCCGGACAACGGGACCTGGCCCAGCGCGACGCAACCGAGGCCGCCGTGTCGCGCTTCTCCCTGGCCGGGCTGCGGGAGAGGCACCCCGAGGTCGGCGTCGAGACGCGCACGGTGCGCACGGGGCCGGCACACGCGCTGCTGGAGGCCACCCGAGACGCCGCAGTCGTAGTCATCGGCGCCCATCGCCGCACGGACCGGCGCGGCCCGCACCTGGGGCCGGTCGCTCACACGCTGTTGCACCGCTCGCACTGCCCCGTGGTCGTCGTGCCGACCTGACGCGCGGCCCCGCCACCCGCCGCCGGCGGCTGAACAGGCCTGTACGGCAAGGACGTTCGGCCCTGCGGCACGGGCCGCGCAGCCCCTCCGACGCCGGCGGCCGAAGCGGGACATTGAAAGCGCAACGAGAACCCGAAGCACCACGAGCGTCGTCAACACCCCGCGTGTCACCCCTGAAAGGGATGAGGACCATGGCAGTCCACGACCACCCGCACCGGCATGTGCGGTTCCATCTCCCGTCGATGCGCAGGCCCATGACGGCCCATCAGCCCGCCGAGGCGACCACGCCTCTCGTCATGACGGCGACCAGCGCGCACGTCCTTGCCACACTGCGCGTCCTGACCGGGTTCGTCTTCCTGTGGGCCTTCCTCGACAAGACCTTCGGATTCGGCTACGCCACCCCGTCCGGCAAGGGCTGGATCGACGGCGGCTCGCCGACCAAGGGCTTCCTCGGCTCGGTCGCCGCCGGACCGATGGAGTCCACCTTCCACGACTGGGCCGGCGCCGGCTGGGCGGACTGGCTGTTCATGCTCGGCCTGCTCGGCATCGGCCTCGCCCTGATCGCGGGCATCGGCCTGCGGATCGCCGCCGTGGCCGGCACCGCGATGATGGTGCTGATGTGGATTGCCGAATGGCCGCCCGCCAAGCACCTGTCCGACGGGTCGGCCAGCATGTCGACCAACCCGTTCGCCGACTACCACCTCGTCTACGCCGTCGTCCTCGTCGCCCTCGCGGCCGCGGGCGCCGGCGCCACCTGGGGCCTGGGCAGGGCATGGGCACGCCTGCCCTTCGTCAGCCGCAACCGCTGGCTGCTCTGACGGACATGACGTCCCCGACCGGGGCACCGCCGCAGCGATGCGGCGGTGCCCCGGCTTTTCCGGCCGTGTCGCAACAGGACACAGCCGTCCTGACCGGCCCCTGCCACCGGGGCCATTGGTCCCTGTTGCGGCCTGCCGGATTGGGCCGTAGGGCCGTCGGGCAGGGACCGCCAGCCCAGATGCGCCGGGATCCGTGCCATTTGGCGTTCCTGGCCATGGAGAACGATCAGAACCCACGACGTCGGGCGCACGCCGGTGAAGGGTGGCCGCCGGCCGCCGGGAGACTGCTGACGCGCCGTGTTCGGCGAGGCCGACGGCAAGTGGGAGGGCTTCTACCGGGACCGCTGGGCGCACGACAAGGTGGTGCGCTCCACGCACGGCGTCAACTGCACCGGTTCCTGTTCGTGGATGGTGTACGTCAAGGACGGCATCATCACCTGGGAGCACCAGGCCACCGACTACCCGTCCATCGGCACGGACTGCCCCGAGTACGAACCGCGCGACTGCCCGCGCGGGGCGTCGTTCTCCTGGTACACGTACTCGCCCGTACCTCACCCTGCACTGCCTGGATCGAGGGGTCTTCCCGGTGCCGCAGGGCGTCCTCACATTCGTACGGGACACGCACGGGATGCTGCTCGCCGCCTGGTACGGGGTGATCGGGGTGCTCGTGCTCACCCGCTTCTGGCCGTAGTGGAGCAGCCTGTTGTAGCCGACCACGCGGCGGGGGAACAGGCGTGCGCGAGCAGGGCCGAAGGTCCCCTTGCACCGGTGCCGGACGGGACCGGCGCGTGCCCTGTCCGGCACTTCGAGCGATCGCCTCGGACCACGAGCATGAACCACGAGGGACACGTTCAGGAGAGGACCTGTGATGACCGCGACCGTGACAGCCGGTACCGGAACCGCCCACGCCTGGCGGCAGTTCGCCGGGACGGGGTGGCGCGAGCACATCGACGTGCGGGACTTCATCCAGGCCAACTACACGCCGTACGAGGGCGACGCGGCCTTCCTGACCGGACCCACCGACCGCACCCGGGCCGTCTGGGAGAAGGTCAGCGCGCTGTTCCCGGAGGAGCGTGCGCGCGGCATCCTCGACGTGGACACCGCGACCCCGTCGACGATCACGTCCCACGCCCCCGGCTACATCGACCGCGAACGGGAACTCGTCGTCGGCCTGCAGACCGACGCCCCGCTCAGGCGCGCCATCATGCCGAACGGCGGCCTGCGCATGGTCGAGAACGGCCTGAACGCGTACGGCTACGAGCCCGACCCGTTCGTCACCAAGGTCTTCGGCACCTACCGCAAGACCCACAACGACGGCGTCTTCGACGCCTACACCCCCGCGATGCGCACCGCCCGCAAGGTCGGCATCATCACCGGACTGCCCGACGCCTACGGCCGCGGCCGGATCATCGGCGACTACCGGCGCGTCGCGCTGTACGGCACCGACCGGCTGATCGAGGCCAAGCGGGCCGAACGGGCCCGGCTCGACGGACAGACCTCCACCCCGGACGTCATCCGCGATCGAGAGGAACTCGCCGAGCAGACACGGGCACTGGGCGAGCTCACCCGCATGGCGGCGACGTACGGCTGCGACGTCTCCCGCCCCGCCGCCACCGCGCACGAGGCCGTGCAGTGGCTGTACCTCGGGTACCTGGCCGCCGTGAAGGAGCAGAACGGCGCCGCGATGTCGCTGGGCCGCACCTCCACCTTCCTGGACGTCTACCTCCAGCGCGACCTGGACGCGGGCATCATCGACGAGACCCGAACCCAGGAACTGATCGACGACTTCGTCATCAAGCTGCGCATCGTACGGTTCCTGCGCACCCCCGAGTACGACGCACTCTTCTCCGGCGACCCCACCTGGGTGACGGAGTCCATCGGCGGCATCGGCACGGACGGCCGCCCCCTGGTCACCCGCACCTCCTTCCGCTTCCTGCAGACCCTCTACAACCTCGGCCCCGCCCCCGAGCCCAACCTGACCGTGCTGTGGTCGCCTCAACTGCCGTCCGGCTTCAAGGAGTTCTGCGCACAGGTCTCGATCGACACCAGTGCCGTCCAGTACGAGTCGGACGATCTGATGCGCCCCCGCACCGGTGACGACACCGCGATCGCCTGCTGTGTGTCGGCCATGGCGGTCGGCAAGCAGATGCAGTTCTTCGGGGCCCGCGTCAACCTCGCCAAGGCCCTGCTGTACGCCGTCAACGGCGGCCGCGACGAGATGACCGGCGACCAGGTCACCCCGGAGATGCCCGCCCTCACGGGCGACTGCCTGGACTACGAGGAGCTGTCGGCGGCGTACGACCGCGTCCTGGACTGGCTGGCGGAGACGTACGTCAACACGCTCAACGTCATCCACTACATGCACGACAAGTACGCCTACGAGCGCCTCGAAATGGCCCTGCACGACCATCCCGTGCATCGCTTCATGGCCTGCGGCATCGCCGGCCTCTCGGTGGCGGCGGACAGCCTCTCGGCCGTGAAGTACGCGCGCGTGAAGGTCATCCGGGACGGGACCGGACTGGCCGTCGACTTCCGGACCGAGGGCGAATTCCCGATGTACGGGAACAACGACGACCGCGCCGACGCCCTTGCCGTCCACCTGGTGGAGTCGTTCATGGAGAAGGTGCGCAAGCACCCCACCTACCGGGACGCCGAGCACACCCAGTCGGTGCTGACCATCACCTCCAACGTGGTGTACGGCAAGCACACCGGCAACACCCCCGACGGGCGGCGCGCCGGACAGCCCTTTGCGCCCGGAGCCAACCCGATGAACGGCCGGGACCGGCACGGTGTGGCCGCCTCCGCGCTGTCCGTCGCCAAGCTGCCGTACGAGCAGGCCCGCGACGGCATCTCGCTGACCACCACGATCACCCCCGAGGGCCTCGGCCACATGCCCGAGGAACGCGCGGGTCACCTGGTCGGCATCCTCGACGCGTACATGGCCGCCGGCGGGTTCCACATGAACGTCAACGTGTTGAACCGGGCCGTCCTGGAGGACGCCATGGAACACCCGGAGGAGTACCCGGAGTTGACGATCCGGGTCTCCGGGTACGCCGTCAACTTCGTCCGCCTGACCCGCGAGCAGCAGCTCGACGTGATCAGCCGCACCTTCCACGGATCGCTGTGAACACCATCGTCGAGCCGGTGACGGGCCGGATCCACTCCTGGGACCTGTCCACGGGAGTGGACGGTCCCGGGACCCGGTTCGTGCTCTTCGTCAGCGGCTGCCCGCTGCGCTGCCTGTACTGCGCCAACCCCGACACCTGGCACATGAGGGACGGACGGGAGGCCACGGTCGACGAGGTGATGGCCGAGATCGAGAAGTACCGGGCCTTCGTCACCACCGCCGGCGGAGGGGTGACCATCACCGGCGGCGAGGCACTGCTCCAGCCCGCGTTCACGGCTGCCGTGCTGCGCCGGTGCAAGGAACTCGGTCTGCACACCGCCCTGGACACCTCCGGCTTCCTGGGCGCCCGTGCCACCGACGAGCTCCTCGCCGACACCGACCTGGTCCTCCTCGACATCAAGTCCTTCGACGTCCGCACCTACCGCGAACTGACCGGCGGCGAACTCGCGCCCACCCTCAACTTCGCCACCCGCCTGGACCGGCTCGGCGTCCGGACGTGGATTCGCTACGTCCTGGTCCCCGGCTGGACGGACTCACCGGAAGCGATCTACGGCCTCGCCCGCTTCCTGGCCGGCCTCGGCAACGTCGACCGTGTCGACGTCCTGCCTTTCCACAAGCTGGGCGCCGCGAAATACGACGCCCTCGGCCTGCCCTTCCGCCTGCGGAACACGCCGACGCCAGGGCCCGACCTGGTCGGGCGGGTCCGGGAAGAGTTCCGAGAGCTGGGCCTGAACGCCTACTGATCCCTCACTGCATGCCGACCATGCCCCTGAGTTCGCGTCCGGTGACCATCTCCGACTCGATGCGTACGAAGACCGCGTCCCCCAGCGGCATCCAGGACCGCGGGCCGGTCTGCACCAGCCGTTCGTGCTCGTCGGGGTCGGTCACCACGGTCGCCCGGCCGGTGACGACGACGCTCCAGCCGGACCGGGTCGACGCAGTGAAATCGTCGGCTTCGAACGCGACCACGACGCCGTCGATGGCGCGGACGAGATCGGAGCCCGCCGAGGTGGACAGTACGACGGAGGTGTCGGTGTCCAGGGAGAAGTTGACCGGGAGGACAGCGGGCAGCGCCTGACGGGTGTACACGACACGGCCGACCGTCACCTTGGCCAGCAGCCGCAGGCATTCCTGCCGGTCGAGTCCGCGAAAGGCGTCGTCCTGGAACATCAGTCCATCGTCTCTGTGGGTGGCCCGAGGGGATAGGGCCGGTCGGCCCCCTCCACGTCCCCGCGAGGCCGGACCACAGACCTTTGTTTCCCAGGGCCCGCGCAGCCACCTCGCTGTAGGGCAGCAGCCGGGAGAGGCGTGCGGCTTTCAACCCGGGGCCCGTCTGCCCGGCCGCAGGTCCGTCGGCCCATGCCCCACGGGTGCCCTGAGGCAGAGAGTGGCTGCGGAGCACGGCCCCGCAGGCATGGCGCCTGCGCTTCGGCCGCGCTCCCCGAGCCGCAGTGCCACCGTGAGAGAGAAGAGAGGGACAAAATGGTCCAGCTGCCCGGCAGGGCCTGGCTGATGCTGGCCCTGGCCACCGTCGGATTCGCCGTGACTTCTGGGCGTGGGCGCTCCTCAGCCCGCTCGGTCCCCGGTTCGAGGACACCCTCGAGCTGTCCTCGTTTCAGCTCGTGGGCGCGGCAGGCGGCCTGGGCGGTTTCGTCCCGCCGCTGGTGATGGGCTCGCTGTGCGGTGCGCACAGCTCGTACGCGATCGGCCTGATCCTGCTGGGCGCGGTCGCGGCCGCAGCGCTGGCCTTCACCGAAACCGGCGTGCGCCACGCGCTCATCCGCCGGACGCCGACCGCTCAATCTCACGGAGCACAGCGGGAGTCATGAGCCGAGGGTCCTACCGGGTCGGCCGGCGCTCGGTCGCGGTCGGCGACGGCTCACCCTCCGCCCGGACGGCCGGTTTGCCCTGTGCGGGCTTGGTGGTGCGACGGGGCAGCACGTCCTGGGGGAAGATCAGTTGCTGGCTCTGCCAGGTGAGGGCGGCGGGCATCTCGCTCGTCCAGGTGTTGAAGTTGTGCACGCCGTTGTCCGGGTTGATCGATGCCGTGCGCAGCGGGGGCTTCGCCAGGCGCAGGAATTCCCGGGCCTTCGGGTAGATGTCCTCGTCTCCGTGCTTGCTCGCCGCGATCAGGACCGACACCTGCGGGACCGGCAGGTGCTTCAGCCGCCAGAACAAGTTGTGGGAGTCGATCCGCCGCTGCCGGGCGATGCCACTGCCGAACAGGTTGCCGGTGGTCGGATCCTCCTTGACCTGGAAGTCGGGGGAGAGGGCCGCCGCGGAGGTGTAGACGTGCGGGTCGCGCATGGCGAGCTGCAGCGCGCAGGTGCCGCCGGAGGAGTAGCCGAGGGCGCCCCAGGCCGTGGCGCTGTGGCCCACCCGATAGGCGGACTTGAGGGCTTCCGGGAGGTCCTTGGCGAGGAACGTCTCCGTCTGCGGTCCCCCGGGCACGTTCACGCACTCGGTGTCGCGGGGCGGCGCGATGGTCGGACGGATCTCGACGATGACGGTCGGCTGCATCTTCCCCTCCTTCGTCAGCGCCTGGGAGTACTGCCAGACCCGCAGATGCTGGGCGAGGTTGTAGATGCTGCCCGGGTAGCCGCTCATGGCCACGATGACGGGGAAGCGCTGGCGGGCATACGCCCGTTGGAAGTACTGGGGTGGCAGGTAGACGAATGCGGGGTCGATCGCGCCGGTACGGCGCCCGACGACCCGCACCGACTCGACCCGGCCGTTCACCGCAGCCGGGCCGGTCGGTACGCCGGAGACGTGGTTCAGCAGCGAGGCGTCGCCGGGCTGGATCAGGGCCGTGTGCGTGTTGCTGATGCCGGTGACCCCTCCGGAGGAGTTGGTACCGGTGAGCGCGGCCGGTGCCGTGCTGTCGCTGCCGAACAGGTCGCTCCAGGAGCCGTAGAACTGGTAGTCGGCGTTGACGGCGGCGAACAGCGTGGTGATCGTCACCAGCTGTGTCGCGCCGATGGTGACGAGCCGTGCCGTGACCGCCGCCCAGCCGGGCCGGGCCAGGCGCGGCCACTGCCACACCGTGAGCGCAACGAACGCCGTGGTCAGAGCGGCCAGTACGTACACCGTCGTCCAGCTGGTGAGGTTCATGGTGCGTCCCTTGCTGCCAGGCTTCCGTACGGCTAGAGGGTTCACGGGCCGGGTGCGTTCCGTCCGCTTGTGTGCCACTCCTCACCCGTATGGCGGCGATCCTCGGAGGCAAGTCGATGCGGCACCTCGGATCTCCGGCCCGGGGACGCGAGCCGAACTCGATGGCAGCAGCTGGTGCCGCGGGCCTCTCCCTTACGCCGCCCCGTCCTCCGCACCCGCCCCGGCGGCCCCCGCAGACAGGTCCGCGAGAGCTGTCAGGGCGCGGTCGCCGATGTCCTCGACCGTTCCGACGGCGTTCACCGTCAGCAGCAGGACCGCGTAGTGGGCCAGGAGGGGAGCCGTCCGGCGGCGGTAGACCGTCTGCCGGTGACGGATGACCTCCTCTGTGTCGTCGGGGCGACCGCGGCCGCGCAGGCGTGCCACCACCACGTCCTCCGGAGCGGTGAGCTCCAGGACGGCGTCGAGGGCCGCTCCGGTCTCGGCCAGGATGGCGGAGAGCTCGCGCGCCTGCCGGACGGTGCGGGGGAAGCCGTCGAGCAGGAAGCCCCGCGCGGTGTCCGGCTCCTCCAGACGACGTCGCACCATGCCCGCGGTGACGTGGTCGGGCACGAGTTCCCCGGCGTCCAGGTACCGTTGCGCGTCCCGTCCCAGAGGTGTCCGCCGACGGACGTGGTCCCGGAACAGGTCCCCGGTGGAGATGTGAGGGATGCCTAGCCGCCGGCTGAGCAGAGCGGCCTGGGTGCCCTTGCCCACTCCGGGCGGGCCTATGAGGACGATGCGCATCAGGTCTGTGCCTTCCAGTTGTCGCGGGTTTCGCTGTGCGATTGGCCTGTCGTTGCTGTGCTCGGGGCGGGCGGCTGGGCTGACGGGGCCGTGGGCGGGATCGCCCGGGACGTGTCCGCTCCCTTCTTTCCCGTACGTATCCCGTCACCCGGTCTGCTGGGGCCGGCCCGAGAGCCCGGCGTTGATCAGGTCCATCACGGAGGCGTCGGCGAGTGTCGTGACGTCGCCGACCTGGCGGTTCTCCGCCACGTCACGCAACAGCCGCCGCATGATCTTCCCGGAGCGGGTCTTGGGCAGCTCCGAAACCACCAGGATCCGGCGGGGCTTGGCGATGGGGCCGATCTCCTGGGCCACGTGCTCGCGCAGCGCCGCGGTGACATCCGCTCCGTTCCCGCCGACGGCGCCGGCGACACCCGCGGCGTCCGTGACGTCCGCGACACCCGAGCGCAGGATCACGAAGGCGACGATCGCCTGGCCGGTCGTCGCGTCCGACGCCCCCACCACGGCGGCCTCGGCCACCGTCGGGTGCGACACGAGCGCCGACTCGACCTCGGCGGTGGAGATCCGATGGCCGGAGATGTTCATGACGTCGTCGACACGGCCCAGCAGCCAGATGTCGCCGTCCTCGTCGTAGCGGGCCCCGTCGCCGGCGAAGTAGTGCCCGCGGTCGGCGAACCGGGTCCAATAGGTCTCGCGGTAGCGGTCGTTGTCGCCCCACACTCCGCGCAGCATGGCGGGCCATGGCCGGTCCAGCACGAGGTAGCCGCTCGCGCCCGTGCCGACCTCTTCGCCCTGGTCGTCCACGACCTTGGCCGAGATGCCGGGCACCGCTGTCCGCGCCGAGCCGGGCTTGGCCGGGGCCGCTCCGGGCAGAGGCGCGATCATGACCGCGCCGGTCTCGGTCTGCCACCAGGTGTCCACCACTGGAGCGCGGCCGGCGCCGATGTGCTCGCGGTACCAGCGCCACGCCTCGGGGTTGATCGGTTCGCCCACGCTGCCGAGGACACGGATCGACGACAGGTCGTAGCGGGCCGGGAGCTGCTCGCCCCACTTCATGAACGTGCGGATGAGAGTGGGGGCGCTGTAGTAGACGGAGACCCCGTACCTCTCGATGATCTCGAAGTGCCGTCCCTCGTGCGGGGTGTTGGGCGTGCCCTCGTACAGGACCGAGGTGGTGCGGTTGGTGAGCGGCCCGTAGACGATGTAGGAGTGCCCAGTGATCCAGCCGATGTCGGCGGTGCACCAGTAGACGTCGTTGTCGGAGTCGAGGTCGAAGACGGCGCGGTGGGTGTACGAGGCCTGGGTGAGATAGCCGCCCGAGGTGTGGAGGATGCCCTTCGGCTTCCCGGTTGTGCCCGAGGTGTAGAGGATGAACAGCGGGTGCTCGGCGTCGAAGGACTCCGGCCGGTGCTCGTCGGACTGGGCGTCCAGCAGCTCGTGCCACCACAGGTCGCGGCCCTCGGTCCAGGGCACGGCCGTGCCCGTGCGCCGGACCACCAGGACGTGCTCGACGCCCGGCGTGTGGCGCGTCGCCTCGTCGGTGTTCGCCTTCATCGGTTCCGCCCGGCCGCGGCGGTACTGGCCGTCCGAGGTGATCAGCAGGCGGGCCCCGGCGTCCTCGATGCGCGACTGCAGGGCCGCGGGGGAGAAGCCGCCGAAGACCACGCTGTGCACCAGCCCGAGCCGGGCGCAGGCCAGCATGGCGACCACGGCCTCGGGGATCATCGGCAGCTGGATGGCGACCCGGTCACCGGCGCGCAGACCGAGCGAGAGCAGGGCGTTGGCCGCCCTGCAGACCTCGCGCTTCAGCTCCGCGTAGGTGATCGTGCGGGTGTCGCCCGGCTCGCCCTCCCAGAGGAACGCGACGCGGCCGCCGTGGCCGGCCTCGACGTGCCGGTCGACGCAGTTGTGGGCGACGTTCAGCCGCCCGCCGGTGAACCAGCGGGCGAACGGCGCATCCGACCAGTCCAGCACCTCGGACCACTCGGTCTCCCAGTCCAGGCGTTCCGCCTGCCGCGCCCAGAACGCCAGGCGGTCCGCCTCCGCGCTCTCGTCCGGTCGGGGCACCGCTGCTCCGGCTCCGGCGAGCGGGCTGTCGGGGGAGGGGCGGAGATCGGAGCGCGGGGACATGCGGGTTCCTCCTCGGGTACGGGTGCGGATGGTGGGCGACGGACGGGCTGTGCGGGAGGCCGTCGGGCACGGCTCGCCCGTCACCAGGGCTCCACGGTGGCCTGGACGGGTTGGCGCGAGGTTGGTGCCACCGGCCGGGGCTCCCAGGGGCGCCGTGCGGGGCGGCCGCGCGTGGACAGGGCGAGGCGCGGCACCAGCGGCGCGGCGGTACGACGGCGCAGGGCGCCCTGCCAGACACCCCAGCCGTAGGCCAGGTCGTCCAGGCGCCGGACCGCTGTGTGGGCGAGCGGCCCGAGCGTGGTGCGGGAGCGGCGGTGGTCGGCCAGCCCCTCCGCTACGGCCGCGGCGAGCAGGACGTACCGGGCCCGGCGGCTGACGGCGGCAGCGGCCACCGCCACCGGCCAGTGGTGCCGGGTGGCACAGCGCAACAGTTGCTCGGCGGTGCCGCGCAGGGCCGCGAGGGAAAGCAGGGTGCCCGCGCGGGCGGGGTGGTCGGCGTCCGGCATACGGCGCGTCACCTTCACGGCGGTCGCCGCGGTGAGGGCCAGCGCCGCGGCCGCCGGCAGCGGCTTGGCCCGTAGGAGAAGGGCGCAGGCGGCGAGCGACCAGGGCGCGGCGTACAGGGGCGGTACCCGGCCGGGATGACGCAGGGCCAGGTCGGCGGCGCCGGTGCCGTACCCGGCCCGCTGGGCGACCCAGCTGCGCAGGTCGGTGCGATGCCGGTGGCCGACCTGCGCGGAGGGGACGTAGCGCAGCCGCCAGCCCGCAGCGTGCAGCCGCATGCACAGGTCGACGTCCTCGCCGACCCGCATACCCGGGGCGAACCCGGCGCCGACGGCCGCCCGGCGCACCACGATCGTCGCGCTCGGCACGTAGGAGAGCATGGACACCGGCACCACCGGCCCCTCCCGCACCCCCATGTCCAGCGGGGAGCGGACTTCCTCGTAGCGGTCGAACAGCCCCGGTGCGGGCACCGGCAGGGCGACCACCCGAGGGGCGACCAGCGCGACCGCGGGATCGGCGAAGTGCGCCAACAGCGGTGTCAGCCAACCCGGTTCGGGCACGACGTCGGAGTCGACGAACGCCACGAACGCAGTGCGGGCGTGGCGCAGGGCGGTGTTGCGGGCCGCGGCGGGGCCGAGGTTGTGTGCGTGGACCAGCAGGCGGGCGCCGTGCCGTCGGGCGACCCGGGCGAGGGCGCCGGGGTTCCGGGAGCCGTCGTCCACCACCAGCACGGGCAGATCCGCGGTGGGCGGGTCGGCGCGCAACGCGGCCAGCAGGGCGTCGAGTTGGTCGGCGCGGTCACGCACCGGGATCGCGACGGTGGTGTCCCGGACGGGCTGGAGCTCCGGGCGGGGGTGGGCGACGCCCGCGTCCAGGAGCCGGCGGGCGAGCGCCGCGCTCGTCGCGTCCGTCACCACGAAGCCGCCATCTTCCAGGAGCCGTACGGCCGTTGGCGTGACGCGCATCAGCCGCGGGGGAGACCCGCCGAGCATCAGGTGGCCGTCGTGCGAGCGGTGGGTGTCGGCGGCGAGCTCGACCGCGAAGCCGTGCGGGAGTCGGCCGTCCGGCGGGGACGGCAGCGTCTCCGTCGAGGGCGGGATCCGTACGAACCAAGTCATGCCGTGAACCCTCCGTCCGCGTGCAGCACCGATCCGGTGACCGCGAAGGACTCCGCCGAGCAGGCCCAGGCCACCACGGAGGCCACCTCGTCCGCCTCCAACGGGCGCCCGGTGAGCTGCTGGTCGGCGAGTTTGTCGACGCCGGGCAGGCCGTAGAGGTCGGCCGTGGCCCGGAGCATGTCCGTGCGCGTGGAGCCGGGCGAGACGGCGACCGCGTTCACCCCGGTGTCCCGCAGGTCGACCGCCAGGGCGCGGACGAGGCCGACCACGGCGTGCTTGGCGGCGCAGTAGGCGCCCAGGCCCCAAAGCCCGCGGTGCGCCGCGGCGGAGGCGAGGGCGACGAAGCGGCCGGTGCGCGGCTGCGGCCTGCGCAACAGGGCCGGTACGGCGGCGCGTGCCAGGTTGGCCACGCCCATCACGTCGACATCGAGCAGCGTGCGCCACTGCGCGTCCGTCTGCTCCCACATCGGCCCGCCGCCGAGCATGACCGCCGCGCCGGCCACGGCGGCGTCGAGCCCACCGAAGTCGATCTCCGCCAGACGTACGGCGTCCTGCAGTGCGACCGCGTCCCGGACATCCGCCCGGAACGTACGCACCAGGGGGAACTCCTTTGCCAGGAGCGCGAGTTGGTGCGGCTCGGCGAGTGGGTACGGCACCTCGGGGTCGTCGGCGCAGCGGTCCATGGCGATGACCGCCCAGCCGTCGCGGGCCAGTCGGCGCACGGTCGCGGCGCCGATGCCGCGGGCGGCGCCGGTGACGACGGCGACCCGGCGGGCGGTCATTGCCCGGCTCCGGCAGGGGCGGTGACCAGGCATCCAACCGGCAGGCCCAGTCGGCCTCGCCGGGAGAGCCGCGAGGCACGGGTGTCGGCGGCGAGTCGGTGCGCCATCGCCTCCAGGAGCCGTTCGCCCTCCTCGCGTTCGGCGCCGGCCGGGTCGCCGAGGACTCCGGACGGGTGCGGTACGGCGGGGTCGTCGGCGCGGCGGTCCACGGCGACCCGTCGGGCGGTCATCGCCTGCCTCCCGCACGGACGGCGACCAGGCGTCGAACGGGCAGGCCCAGTCGCCCTTGCCCGGAGACCCGCCAGTCGAGGATGTCGGAGGCGAGTCGGTCCGCCATCCGGTCCAGGAGCCGTTCGCCTTCCTCGGGACCGGCACCCGCCGGGTCACCGAGGACCCCGAACGGGCTGACGCCCCGGACCGACTCGGCGACCAGTCGGTCCATCAACTGCTCCACCGGCTCGGTGGATCCGGCGACGGCACGCTCGGTTCGTACGGCCGAGGGGCGCAGCCGCAGCATCAGCGAGGTCTCGGTGCGGCCCGCGTGCGCGTCGGAACCTGGCGGCACACACGGCCACCAGGCCGCATCCCGGCTCTCGCCGCGCAGACCGGTGACCGCGCCCGCCAGGCTCGCCAGGTTGCCGCCGTGACCGTTGACCACCAGCAGGCGGCCCGCCCAGCGCAGCAGGGAGCGGCCCGTCTCGGTGAGCAGCAGCCGCAGGGCGGCGTGACCGATGGAGACCGTGCCCGGGAAGCCCTCGTGTTCGCCGCTCGCGCCGTAGGCCTGGGGCGGTGCGATCACCAGGTCCAGTTGGCCGGTCAGGCGGGCCGCGGCCCGCTCGGCCACTGCCGTGGCCACCACGGTGTCGGTGTCCAACGGCAGGTGGGGGCCGTGCTGTTCGCACGAGCCGAGCGGTAGCAGCACCAGCGGGCGGCGGCCCTCCAGGTCCGGCCAGGTCAGATCCGCGAGGCGGATCGGGTCCACGGCCTCGGGGCGCATGTCAGGCCGTCCCCACGGGGTGGGCCGCGCCCAGGGTGCGGGTGAAGCCGGGCGGGACGACCACGTCGTCGCGGGTCAGTTCGTGGACGGACGAGCGGCCGAGGCCGAGCAGGGCGGAGTCGATGCCGCGGTTGAGGATGTCGAGGACGTTCTCCACACCGGCCTGGCCGCCCGCGGCCAGGCCCCACAGATAGGCGCGGCCGATCAGCACGGCCTTGGCGCCCAGTGCGAGCGCCTTGACCACGTCGGTGCCGCGCCGGACACCGCCGTCCAGCACCAGCTCGACCTGGTCGCCGACCGCGTCCGCGATGGCGGGCAGGGCACGGATCGGCGCCGGAGTGGCATCGAGGTTGTTGCCGCCGTGGTTGGACACCGAGATCGCGGTGACCCCGGCGTCGACGGCACGCAGCGCGTCGTCCACCCGGCAGATCCCCTTGAGCAGGAACGGCCCGTCCCACTGCTCGCGCAGCCAGCGCACGTCGTCCCAGGACGGCGGGGGCGTCTGCATCCACTCGCCGTAGGCGCCGAAGAACGTGGGCGCGTCCTGGCCCGGCTCGGCGAGGTTCGGTGTGCTCAGGTCCGGGAGGCTGCGCGACTTCAAGAAGTCCCACAGCCAGGCCGGGCGGGTCAGCGCCTCCGGCGCGAAGCGCAGCATCTCCTTCGGCGTCAGCCGCTCGGGAATCCGGGGGCTGCCCCAGTCCCGGCCGTAGGAGAAGGACCAGTCGAGGGTGACGATCAGCGCCTTGGCCCCGGCATCACGGGCATACTCGATCCGCCGGGTCATCGCGTCCTTGGAGCCCATCCAGTACATCTGGAAGAACGTCTGCGGGTTGACCGCCACCACGTCCGGCAGCGACTTGCTGGCGAAGGAGCTGAGCCCGATCGTGGTGCCGCGGGCTGCTGCGGCACGGGCGACGGCCACTTCGCCGTCCGGGTGCACGGCCTGCACCCCGGTCGGGGAGATGATCACCGGGAGGGCGATCTGCTGCCCCAGGACGGTGGTGGCCTGGTCGCGCTTGGCCGACAGTCCGGCCACATGCGGGGCGAGGCCCAACTCGCCGAAGGCGGTGGTGTTGTCGTCGTAGGACACGCCTTGCTCGGAGCCGGCCAGCAGCGCGCTGTAGACCGACTTCGGCAGCCGCTTGCGCGCTCGCCGCTGAGCCTCGGCGACCGTCTCGATCCACTTGCTCATGGCGTTCCTTTCTCGGCGGGTGGGGTGCTCAAGGTCTCGGCGAGTGGGGCGCTCAAGCCGGCGCCGGCCAGCGGGCTTTCGTCGCAGAAGCGGTCCGGGCGGCGGGTGCGGACGGTCGGCATGCCCAGGGGCACGGTGCGGTGGGAGTGGTCCTTGCCCTGGGGCGGGAGCGCGGAACGGTCGGCCCCTGCGAGGGCGGCCGCGCCGTGGCCCTTGACGCACTCCGGGTCGGGGCCGTCCAGCGGCAGCCCCGTGAAGAACTTCGCGGCCATGCAGCCGCCCTGGCAGGCGTCGTACGCCGAGCAGCCGGAGCAGGCACCGCCGGAGGTGGGCCGGCGCAGCTCGGCGAAGAGCTCCGAGTCCCGCCACACCCGCTGGAAGCCGCCCGGCGCGCGGATGTTGCCCGCCTTGAACGCGTCGTGGATGGCGAACGGGCAGGCGTACACGTCACCGACCGGGTCGATCAGGCAGACCACCCGCCCTGCCCCGCACAGGTTCAGGCCCGCAAGTGGCTGCGAGCCGAGCGCATTGAGGTGGAAGAAGGAGTCGCCGGTGAGGACCTTCTCGCCGTGGCCGAGGAGCCAGGTGTACAGCTCGCGCTGCTGCTCGGCGGTGGGGTGCAGCTCGTCCCAGACGTCGGCGCCGCGGCCGGAGGGACGGAGGCGGGTGATGCGCAGCTGGGCGCCGTAGCGGTCGGCCAGGGCGGCGAAGTCGTCGAGCTGCGGCACGTTCTGACGGGTCATCACCACCGAGATCTTGAAGTCGGCGAAGCCCGCGTCGGTGAGGTTCTCCATGGCGCGCACCGCCATGTCGTACGAACCCCGGCCGCGCACCGCGTCATTGACCTCGCGGGTGGCGCCGTCGAGGGAGATCTGCACGTCGACGTAGTCCGTCGCGGCCAGTCTGCGAGCCCGATCCGGCGTCAGCCGCAGTCCGTTGGTGGAGAACTTCACGCCGACCTGGTGGGCGATCGCGTAGTCCAGCAATTCCCAGAAGTCGGGGCGGACGGTGGGCTCGCCGCCGCCGACATTGACGTAGAAGACCTGCATGCGCTGCAGTTCGCGGATCACCGACTTGATCTCGTCCGTGGACAGTTCGAGGGGGTCGCGGCGGCCGGACGAGGACAGGCAGTGCGTGCAGGAGAGGTTGCAGGCGTACGTCCACTCCCAGGTCAGGCAGATCGGGGCGTGCAGGCCGCCCTTGAACTGCTCGACCAGGGCGGGGACGGCGGCGGGGGCTTCTTGGGTGACGGTCACGACTGCGGCTCCGCTTCGGTGGGGACGATCATGTCGGCGGCGGCCAGGGAGGCCAGGGCCCGTCCGAAGGCGTCCCGGCGTCGCTCGGGAACCTCGGCGAGGGCCTCGCGTGCGCTGCCGTGGCGGCTCAAGTCCCGTACCAGCGCCACCAGTTCGGGTGCCTTGAGGAACGACAGCCGGCGGTTGCCGAAGTGGTAGGCCAGCGCCCCGAACGGCTCGGGGCGCAGCGCGACGCTGGGGTTGAGGCGGTAGGGGCGGGCCGCGTCGAACGAGGCAGGCATTGCCATGGCCGGCTCAGTACACGCCGCACATGCCGTCGATGGAGACCTCCTCGACGAGGACCTCCTCGACCACCTCGTCCGCCGCGACGGTGTCGTCCTGCTCGACGGTGCGGGTCTCGTCCTGCATGGGAGTCCTCCTGAAGGGGCTGAAGGGGCGGGGATCACAAGGGGTTTCGGCACTCGGTGCCGTACACAACTCGACGCTAGGGCGCACGCCTTCGCGTCTCGCCCTGCTTTCGGCCGCCCTCGCCCCGTCCGGTCGGACAGGTACGCCTCGGCCCCCTCCGATCGGTCAGGGCGCGCCCCCTCCGTCCGCGCCCGCCTGCCGTCCGAGCGACCGGTGTCGGTGTGCGAGCCCGTCCCCGAAGGTGAAGCACGCCGCCAACTTCCCGACCACGCGCCTCACGGTGCGGAGAGGACAGTCGCGATCATGCAGGTCGAAGAACTTCTCAAGCCGTTCCCCATCAAGGAGTTCCACCCCTTCCCCCGGGCCCTGCTCGGCCCCGGCGCGCACGAACTGATCGGCCCGGAGGCCAAGAAGCTGGGGTTCAGGCGGACCCTGGTGATGACCACGGGGCTGCGCGGCAGTGACACCGTGCACAAGATCGTCGAGTCGATGAAGTACCACGGGCTCGAGGTCGTCGTGTACGACAAGGTCGAGTCGAACCCCAAGGACTACAACGTCATGGACGCCGTGACGCTGTACCAGGAGAACAAGTGCGACTCGTTCGTCTCCATCGGGGGCGGCTCCTCGCACGACGCCTGCAAGGGCGCCCGCGTCTCGGTGGCCCACGACGGCCGCAACGTCAACGACTTCGAGGGCTTCAACAAGTCCGAGAACCCCAAGAACCCGCCGCACATCGCGGTGTCGACGACAGCCGGCACGGGCTCGGAGACCTCGTGGGCCTACGTCATCACCGACACGACCACCGACCCCGACAACCCCCACAAGTACGTGGCGTTCGACGACGCGTCCGTGGCCACCCTCGCCATCGACGACCCGACCCTGTACTACGACTGCCCGCTCGACTACACCGCCCAATGCGGCTTCGACGTCCTCGCGCACGCCTCCGAGCCGTACGTCTCCCGGCTCAACTTCCAGCCCTCGCTGGGCAATTCGCTGCAGGCCATCAAGCTGACGGCGCGGCATCTGCGACAGGCGGTGTGGAACGGCCAGGACCTGGCCGGGCGCGAGGGGATGATGTACGCGCAGTACATCGCGGCGCAGGCCTTCAACTCCGGTGGCCTGGGCATCATCCACTCCATCTCGCACGCGGTCAGCGCGTTCTACGACACCCACCACGGCCTCAACAACGCGATCGCGCTGCCGCGGGTGTGGGCGTTCAACATGCCCGCGCAGTACGAGCGGTTCGCGGACATCGCCGAGGCGATGGGCGTCGACACGCACGGCATGACCAAGGTGAAGGCGGCAGAGGCGGCGCTCGCCGCGGGCATCCGGCTGCTGCGGGACGTCGGCATCCCGGAGAAGTTCACGGAAGTCACGCAGGACACGTACTCGAAGAACCGGCTCGGCCAGGGTCCGACGAAGTTCTACGAGCAGGCCAAGACGATCACCGGCGATGCCGGCGACGTCGACCGGATCACCAACCACGTCCTCGGTGACGCCTGCACCCCGGGCAACGCCAAGGAGTGCACGTTCGACACGGTCCGCCCCGTCGTCGAGCACTCCATGACCGGCGACCTGGACGACCTGCTCGGCTGAACCCTTCCCGGCCGGCGGGGGACGGACACGGCGCCGTCCCCCGCCCCCGTCCCGCCCGACTCCCCGACGGAGGACCCGTGCCCGCCACACCCGAGAACCCCGCCGCGTTCGCCTCGGTCGAGGACGTCACCGAACGCTTCGCCGGCCACGGCTACATCGCCGACCGCCGCCTCGCCACGACCGTGTTCCTGTTGACCCGGCTGGACAAACCGGTGCTTCTCGAGGGTCCCGCCGGCGTCGGCAAGACCGAGCTCGCCAAGACGCTCGCCGCGGCCACCGGACGCCGGCTGCTGCGCCTGCAGTGCTACGAGGGCCAGGACGAGAGCCGCGCCCTGTACGAGTGGGACTACGGCAAGCAGCTGCTGTACACGCAGATGCTCCGCGACAAGATCGGCGATCTGACCGCCGACGCACCCGACCTGGCCTCCGCGGTCCGCCGCATCGAGGAGCAGGACAGCGTGTTCTTCTCCGACCGCTTCCTCGCGCCGCGCCCGCTGCTGGACGCGATCCGCGGCGAGGAGCCCGCGGTACTGCTGATCGACGAGGTCGACCGGGCCGACGAGGCGCTGGAGGCCGTACTCCTTGAGTGCCTGGCCGAGTACCAGGTGTCGGTGCCGGAGATCGGCACGTACAGCTCCAAGGTCCCGCCGTACGTCGTCCTGACCTCCAACAACACCCGTGATCTGTCGGCCGCGCTCAAGCGCCGCTGTCTGCACCTTTTCCTCGACTACCCCGATGCGGAACGGGAGTTGGAGATCCTGCGCTCGAAGGAGACCGGCCTGTCCGAGGCGACCGCCCGCCATCTGGTGCAGGTGGTGCGCGGGCTCCGCGAACTCCAGCTGCGCAAGAACCCCAGCATCTCCGAGACCGTCGACTGGGCCCGCACCCTCGCCGTCCTCGGCGTCGAGGAGCTCGATCCCGAGGCGCTCGCCGACACGGCCAACGTCGTACTCAAGTACGAACGCGACCTGCACCGCGCGCTGGACGTGCTGCCGCGGCTCGTCGACCCCAACCGCGTCCTGCCGGAACCGGGCCACCATCACGAGGGCCACGGGCACCACCACCATCACAACGGGCACCACCACGACCACGAGGTGGACGGGCAGGCGGTCAGGGCGGCCATGGACCAGCAGGGCCGCCACGACGAGGGCTACTACGGCGCACCGGGCCCCGGCCCGACACAGCGCCCCGCGGCCGGGGCCGGGCAGGGGGCGCGCGCCTTCGCCGCCATCGCCCGCCGCCGGGCGGACTGAATCGAGGGGGGATCGCCATGGAAGCGGGTATGCACCGATTCGTGCGTGTACTGCGGCTGTTCGGGGTGCGGGTGTCCGTGTCGGAGGCGATGGACGCGATGCGCGCGGCAGCCCAGCCCGGCGTGCTCGGCGGGCGCGCGACGCTGCGCGAGGCGCTGCGCCTGACCCTGGTCAAGGACCGCCGCGACGACGAGCTGTTCGACGAGCTGTTCGCCGCGTTCTTCTCCCTGCGCCCGGTCAACGGACAGGACGACGAACACGGCCACAGTCACGAGCACGACGACCTGTCCGACACTGGCGAGTTGGAGTCGTACACCGTCTCCGACGAACCGTCCGAGACCCCGCAGCAGGGCCACAGCCACGGCAAACCGGCCGACATCCGCGACTACTTCGACCAGCAGGACCTGGCCCAGCAGTACAACCTCCACCAGGAGGCCAACAAGCTCGACCTGGCCTCCATGACCGACGAGATCGTCCTGTCGAAGGACGGGCGCACCGATCCCACGGGCGGCCCGTCCGTCCAGTTGGAGACCGAGCGGCTGCACGGCGCCGGAGTGCCGGGGCAGTTGGCCGCCGCGACCGGTCAACGCATCGACACGGAGCTGACCGTCGCTCAGCAGGACGCGCTGCTGGGTTGGCTCGCGGACGACCCGGACGACGAACTCGACTCCCCGCAAAGCCAGTTGACCGGGGTCATCGACAACCTCCCCGAACTCCTCAAACGTCACCTCGACCGCCTCGCCGAACTCCAGTCGGTGGCCGTCGAATCCGCCCGCCTCGCCGAACGCGCCCGCGTCGAGACCGTCGACGAGGACGAACGCACCCAACTGGAAGAGGCGTTGCGCCGGATCGGGCGCTCCCTGCACGGCGCCCTGACCAGCCGCAAACGCGCCACCCCGCGAGGACGCGTCCACCCGGGCCGCACCATGCGCCGCAACATGCGCTACGACGGCGTGCCGTTCCGCCCGGTCACCATCACCCGCGCCGAGGACCGACCGCGCCTGATGGTCCTGGTGGACGTGTCACTGTCGGTGCGGGCCACGGCACGCTTCACCCTGCACCTGGTGCACGGGCTGCAGTCGCTGTTCGGACAGGTCCGCTCGTTCGCCTTCGTCGACGAACCCACCGAGATCACCGAACTGTTCGCCGAACACCCCCTGGAGCGGGCGCTGGGCCTGGTCTTCGACGGCCTGCCGGCCGACGGCCTGCTCGACGTCGACGCCAACTCCGACTACGGCCGCACCTTCGAACTGCTGCTCGCCGAACACGCCCCCGCCCTCGGCCGCCGCACCACCCTGCTGGTGCTCGGCGACGGGCGCGGCAACGGCAACCCGCCTGCCCTGCACGCCTTCGAGGAGATGACCCGCAGGGTGCGGGAGACGATCTGGCTCACCCCCGAACCCCGCTACTCATGGGGCCTGGGCGCCTGCGACCTGCCGCTCTACGCCGAGTACTGCAACCGCGTCCAAGTGGTCTCCGACCTCGCAGGCCTGGAACGCACGGCCCTGCGGATGACGGCGGAGGCGACCGGCCGATGACCACCGCCGCCACCCAGCGCATCGACCCACTGGCCCCGCACCCGCCGGGCCTGTACACCGACCACGTGATCCGCGTGCTGCGGGAGCACCCGGACGACGACGCCACGGCAGCCGCGCCGCTGGTCCGCACCGCACACTTCCGCCTGCGCCGCAGCGGCCGCCGCATCGAGGTGGGCCACTGGCTGCGCCCCGACCAGCTGGACAACGACCTGGCGGGCCTGCTCGCCGACGAACTGTTCGCGCCCGGCTGGTTGTCGGGCAGCGACATCTTCGAGCGGGTCTTCACCGGAGTCGTACGTTCCTGCGTGGACGGCGCCCTGCCCGCATGGGTGCTGTTCTACGACAACACGCTCACCCGGATCCGGGAGTCCTGGCGTCGGCCCACCGCAGCCGCGCACTCGTCGATCGCGGGATTCGCCCCCGTCTACCGCCGCACCCTGGACCTGGTCGACGCGGGCGCGGTGCTCGACATGGGCTCCTGCTTCGGCTTCCTGCCCCTGCTGCTCGCCGAGCGCCCGCACCACACCGTGACCGCCTCCGACCTCGCGCAGGGCACGATGCGGCTGCTGGCCGCGGTGGCCCACGAGTGGGGCGTACGGCTGGACACACTCGCCTGCGACGCCGCCCGGGTGCCCCTGCCCGACCGCTCGGTGGACACCGTCACCGTCATCCACGTGCTGGAGCACCTGGATCCGGGGCACGGCGAGACGGTCGTACGGGAGGCCGTGCGGCTGGCCCGGCGCCGGGTCGTGGTGGCGGTGCCGTACGAGGAGGAGCCGACCGCGGCCTACGGGCATGTGCGCACCTTCGGCCCGGACGCGCTCGCGGCTCTGGGCCGGGGCACGGGGCTGCCCTTCACGGTCGGCGACCACCACGGGGGATGGCTGGTGATCGACGCCGGCTGAGGCGACGCCCCCGCGAGCTCAGATCACACCCAACTTGCTGGCCTCGTAGACGACTTCGGCCCGGGTGGAGGCGTCCATCTTGCGCATGATGTTGCGGACGTGGAACTTGACCGTGGTCTCCGAGATGTACAGCTGGGCGCCGATGTCGCGGTTGCTCAGACCGCGGGCGAGCAGCTGCAGGACCTTCAACTCCCGCTCAGTGAACCGGGGTTGTTCGGGTTGCACACGCATCGAGCGGACCATGGCGGCGGACGCGTGCGAGTCGAAGGCGCTCTCGTCGCGGGCCACGGCGCGGATGGAGCGCAGGAGTTCGGTGGTGTCGACGTCCTTGACGACGTAGCCGCGTGCACCGTGCTGGATCGCGGCCACCACCAGGCTGTCGTCGACGAAGGTGGTGAGGACGAGGACGGCCAGCTTCGGGTGTCGTCGCGTCAGTTCCGCGCAGAGTTCCAGGCCTTCGGTGTCGGCACCGGTGGACAGCTTCAGGTCGAGCAGCACGATCGACGGGCGGGTCCGGTCGACGACGGCCTCCGCCTCGGCGACCGTGCTCGCCTCGCCCACCACCTCCAGGTCGCGCTCGCGCTCGAGGATCGACTTCAAGCCGTGGCGGACGATGGCGTGGTCGTCCACCAGGACGATCCGCAGGGTGTTCGCGGGGGCGTCGGTGTGGGCCTCGGTGCCCTGTTCGGCGGTCATCGGCTGTCTCCCTGAGGCCAGCGGCTGCCTTCTGAAGTCATCGGCCCGCCTCCTGATCGGTGCGTACCGGCAGCGGGATGCGGACCCGCAGCAGGACGCCGCCCATGCCCGAGCGGCGGATGGACAGGGCGCCGCCGAGCTCCTCCGCCCTGGCGACCATGTTCGCCAGGCCCCGGTGGCGCCCCGACACGTCGGCAGCCCGGGAGAGTTGCAGCGCCCGCCGCAGCTGCGCGGGATCCCCGGTGCCGTCGTCCGACACGCTCAGCACGACGGCCTCCGGTAGATACCGCAGCCGCATCAGGGCGCGGGTGGCCGCGCCGTGCGTCGCGGAGTTGAACAGGGCCTCGCCGGCCAGCCGCAGGATCGACTGCTCGGCCCGCGGAGGCAGCGGCACCGGGCCGCCCTGCACGGTCACGCGGACGTCCAGCGCGGTCGGCAGGTGCACCGTCGAGAGCCGTTCGAGCATGACCGGGAGCGGTCCGGTCGGCTCGTTCGAGGTGTGATGGAGGGCGTAGATCGAGGAGCGCAGCCGCTCGACGGCCTGCCGGCTCAGGTCCTTGGCCTCCGCGAGCTGTCCGGCGATGTCCGCCGCCGCTCCGCCCATGGCCTCCAGCTCGGCCCGGCACACCTCGACGGTCATGCCCGCGCTGAGCACGTACTGGGCGACGCTGTCGTGCAACTCCCGTGCGATGCGGTGCCGTTCGTCGTCGAGCGCCTGCCGCTGCATCGCCTCGAACAGCCGCTCCTGGGTCTGCGCCAGCTCGGCACTGCGCGCGGCGAGGTCCCGGGCCTGCCGTTCGGCGGCCTCGGACAGCTCCTCGGTGCGGCCGCGCAGCGCAGTGGCCGCGTGGAAGAGGTAGGTGTTGTGCAGGGCGACCGCTGCCTGGTTGGCCAGCACGCGCAGGATCGCGAGGTCGGTGTCGGCCACCTCGACGCCCACGCCGGGCTCCGCGGCGATCCCGCCGACCGGCTCGTCGTCCAGGGTCATGGGCGCTCGCACCCAGGCCCGGTCCTCCGCCGAGGTCGCCGCCTCCCACGGCCGGGTACGCAGCACTTTCAGATGCGCCCGCACCTCGGCGGGCAGCCGCGTCTCGTCGTCGATCAGCACGTCGTCGGCGTACAGCAGGAACCGCGGCCGGGCCGCCCGCAGGGCACCGTCCGCCACCGCCAGCAGCAGCCAGCGCGCCTGCAGATGATCGGCCGCGGTCCGTACGACCGCCTCGACCAGGGCCCGCGGCCCCTCCGCGGTGCGCACCAGGGCGCGGGAGATCCCGTCGAGTGCCTCCACCGTGCGCTCCAGCCGCTCGGTGGAGCGCACATACGCCGGGTAGAACGACCGCTTGCCCGAACGCAGACCGGTGAGAACCCCCAAGTCGGCGGTGTGCGGGGACCGTTCGGGCACGCTCATGCAGCTCGCCTCACAGTGCCTCGCGGAACAGCACTTCGACGTCGTGCATCTGCACGTCGCGCGGGTTGGTGGCCAGGCAGGCGTCCTTGAGCGTGGTGCGGGCCAGCACGGGCACGTCCGAGTCGGCGACGCCCAGGCTGGCCAGGCCCTTGGGCACGCCGACGTCGTCGGCCAGCGCGCGCACCAGGTCGGCGAGGCGCGCCGCCACCTCGTACGGCTCCACCCCCGCGGTCGCGATGCCGGCCGCCTCGCCCAGCGCGACGAAGCGCTGCGGCCAGGCCTCGGCGTTGAAGCGGATGACGTGCGGCAGCAGGACGCCGTTGACCACGCCGTGCGGGGCGTCCAGCAGACCGCCCACCTGGTGGCTCATGGCGTGGGTCGCGCCCAGGATCGCGTTGGTGAAGGCCATGCCGGCCTCCAGAGCCGCCTGCGCCATGGCCAGCCGGGCGCCGAAGTCCTTGGGCTCCAGCTGGGTGCGCACCAGGTTCCCGGTGATCAGGCGAACCGCGTGCAGGGCGTGGGTGTCGGTCAGCGGGTTGTGCGCCCGGGAGACGAAGGCCTCGATGGCGTGGGTGAGCGCGTCCAGGCCGGTGGCGGCGTTCAGCCAGTCCGGCATGGTCGTCAGCAGCCGCGGGTCGATGACGGAGATCTCCGGCACCAGGGTCCGGCTCACAATGGTGATCTTGATGTGCTCGGTGGTGTCGGTGATCACGGCGAACTGCGAGACGTCCGCGCCGGTGCCCGATGTGGAGGGCACCATCACGGTCGGCGGGATCGGCTGGACGACCTGGTCCACACCCTCGTAGTCGAGGATGCGTCCGCCGTTGCCGGAGAGGATCGCCACGCCCTTGGCCGCGTCGATGACGGAGCCGCCGCCGACGCCGATGATGACGTCGCTGCCGCTGTCGGCGTACCGCTGGAAGCCGGCCTCCACCTCGCGGTCCTTGGGGTTGGGCGTCACGTCGTGCCAGACCACCGGCCTGAGGCCCACCCGGCGCAGATGGCCGACCGCCTCGTCGACCCAGCCCGCCTCGATCAGCCCGGGGTCGGTGACGAGGAACGGTCTGCGGGCGCCGAGCCTGAGCGCGCAGTGCCCGAGCTCGGCCAGCGAGCCCGGCCCGAACACGACCTCGGGGACGTGGAACTTGGCCAGCCGCGTGGATTGGCCGACGGGCGGGGCGGCCCCGGCCCGCTGCGGGCCCGTGAGCTCGCACGGGGACTCGTCACGGCTCCAGTCGGCGGTCGGCTCACCGCCGCCGGTCGTCATGACGCCTGATGGGAGCGACATGCGACCTCCCCGGCCCGTCCCTGAAGGCGAATAATGCTGGCGTCGAACGCGGAAAAATGCTGTCGTCGGCCCGAGGCTCAAGGTAGGGCGGGTGGGCGCGGGTGCGCTACCCGTCCGTCCGGCGGCGGTTACTGCCCGATCGGACAGGTGCTTTTCTCGCATTAGTGACGGACAATGAGCGATCGTCCCCGTACGACGGCAGGGGAGGACATGTCACAGCGCAGTGACCTCCGGCGGCGCAGGGCCACGCTGGAGGACGAGTGGTCCCGCTGGGTCCCGCAGCTCAAGCAGCCGGCGACCGTGCGACGGTCGGTCGGCCGGACGCTGCGGCCCGAGGTCAGCGAGTCATGGGCACGCTCTCTCAGCAGTGTCGACCCGCAGCGGGACAGCGCCCCGGCTCTGGACGACCGCTCGGTGGCCGAGCGCTGGGCCGCCTCACCGCTGCGCCGACCGCTCGACGACCTCTCCGACGAGCTGCACAGCATCGCCGACGACGCCGGGTTCGTCACCGCCGTCACCGACGCCTCCGGCACCATCCTGTTCACGCGCGGCGGGCAGACCATGCGGCGGCGCGCGGAGCGGGTCAACTTCGCGCCCGGCGGCCGCTGGGACGAGCCGGCCATGGGCACCAACGCCCTCTCCCTGGCTCTGCGCACCGACCGCCCCAGCACCGTCTTCTCCGCCGAGCACCTGGTGTCGGCCCTGCACGGCTGGGTCTGCTACTGCGCACCGGTGCACGCCCCGGACGGCAGGGTGCTGGGCGTCCTGGACCTGTCCACCACCTGGGACCGCTCGCACCCCCTGGCCATGTCGACGGTGCGCACCCTGGTCTCGGCCATCGAGGGCAGACTGCGTACGGAGGTTCCGATACAGCGAGCTGCCGACGCCGTCCCGGTACGGCTGCGCTGCCTGGGCGCCGAGAGCGCCGACCGCGCGGGCACCCCGCTCCTGCTGCGACCGCGCCAGCTGGAGATCCTGACGCTGCTCGCGCTGGAGCCGGACGGCTTCACCCCGGAGCGGCTGCGGGAGGCCCTCTACGGCGACCGGCCCGTGACCGCGTCCACCTTCAAGGCCGAGATCTCCCACCTGCGCCGCGCCCTGGACGGCGGCATCGCACCCCGCCGCTACACCCTCACCGCCCCCGTCACCTGCGACGCCGTCGATGTGCTGCGCGCCCTGGAACGCGGCGACATCAGCACCGCGCTGCGCCACTACCGCGGCCCCCTGCTGCCCCGATCCGAGGCGCCGGGCATCGTCGAATGGCGGGCCCAACTGGAGGTCGCCGTACGGGAGGCCGTGCTGGCCGGCACCGATCCCGGGCACGCCCTGCGCTACGGCGAGCGCGCCCCGTACGACGCCGAGGTGCACGAGCACGCCCTGCGCCTGCTCGCCCCGCACGACCGGCGCCGCCCGATCGCGGTCGGTCGCCTCAGCACCGCTCTGCGCGACTGAAAGCAGCGCGCTCTCGGGCGCCAACCTTGCGCCAACCTCGGAGGCCCACAGTGGGCCGCGTCACGGCGGCACGGGCCGCCGTACCACCATCCTCCGAGGAGAGCCGCCATGGTGTACGCGCAGCCAGGAACCGCAGGCAGCATCGTCGAATTCGCCCGCCGCTACGACAACTTCATCGGCGGCGACTGGGTCGCCCCCGTCGACGGCAAGTACTTCGAGAACCCGTCGCCGGTGACCGGCAAGGCCTTCTGCGAGGTCGCCCGCTCCTCCGCCGCCGACGTCGACCTCGCGCTGGACGCAGCCCACGCCGCCGCGGACCGCTGGGGCCGCACCTCCGTCGCCGAGCGGGCGCGCGTCCTCAACCGGATCGCGGACCGCATCGAGGAGAACCTCGAGAAGATCGCCGTCGCCGAGACCTGGGAGAACGGCAAGCCCATCCGCGAGACGCTCAACGTCGACATCCCCCTTGCGGTCGACCACTTCCGCTACTTCGCGGGCGTCGTGCGCAGCCAGGAAGGCACCATCGGCGAGATCGACGAGGACACCATCGCCTACCACTTCCACGAGCCGCTCGGCGTGGTCGGCCAGATCATCCCGTGGAACTTCCCGATCCTGATGGCCGCCTGGAAGCTCGCCCCGGCCCTCGCCGCAGGCAACTGCGTGATCATCAAGCCGGCCGAGCAGACCCCGGTCAGCCTCCTGGTCGTCATCGACCTGATCGCCGACCTGCTCCCGCCCGGAGTGGTCAACATCGTCAACGGCTTCGGTGTCGAAGCCGGCAAGCCGCTGGCCTCCAGCTCGCGCATCGCCAAGATCGCCTTCACCGGCGAGACCACCACCGGCCGGCTGATCATGCAGTACGCGTCCGAGAACATCATCCCGGTCACCCTGGAACTCGGCGGCAAGAGCCCCAACATCTTCCTGCCCGACGTCCTGGACGCCGACGACGCCTACCTGGACAAGGCCGTCGAGGGCTTCGTGATGTTCGCGGTCAACCAGGGCGAGGTGTGCACCTGCCCCTCCCGGGCCCTGATCGCCTCCTCGATCTACGACGAGTTCATGGCCCGCGCCGTGGAGCGCACCAAGGCCATCAAGGGCGGCAACCCACTCGACCCGGAGACCATGATCGGCGCCCAGGCCAGCGTCGACCAGTTCGAGAAGATCCTCTCCTACATCGACATCGGCAAGAAGGAGGGCGCAGAGCTGCTCACCGGCGGCGCGCCCCGCACCGTCCCGGGCCTGGAGGGCGGCTTCTACATCGAGCCGACCGTCTTCAAGGGCACCAACGACATGCGGATCTTCCAGGAGGAGATCTTCGGCCCGGTCGTCTCGGTCACCACCTTCGACTCCCCGGAGGAGGCCGCGAAGATCGCCAACGACACCCTCTACGGCCTCGGCGCCGGCGTGTGGTCCCGCAACGGCAACCTGGCCTACCGCCTCGGCCGCGAGATCAAGGCCGGACGGGTGTGGACGAACTGCTACCACGCCTACCCGGCGCACGCGGCCTTCGGCGGCTACAAGGGCTCCGGCATCGGCCGCGAGACCCACAAGATGATGCTCGACCACTACCAGCAGACGAAGAACCTGCTGGTCAGCTACTCGGAGCAGAAGCTCGGATTCTTCTGATGGGCACCCGGGTGACGCGGGTGGAGTTCACGGACGCCGCGGAGCAGCTGGTGCGTCAACTGACGGACACCCACGGCCCGTTGATGTTCCACCAGTCCGGCGGCTGCTGCGACGGCAGCGCACCCATGTGCTACCCGCGCGGCGACTTCCGCGTCGGTGCCGCGGACGTCCTGCTCGGTCACGTGGCGGGGGACACGCCGTTCTGGATGAGCGCCAAGCAGTACGCGTACTGGCAGCACACCCACCTCACCGTCGACGTGACCCCCGGCCGCGGCAGCGGCTTCTCCCTCGAAGCTCCCGAGGGCGTCCGCTTCCTGATCCGCTCCAGGGTCCTCACCGACGAGGAGTGGCAGCGCATCGCCACGGAGCCGCCACTGCCGACCGGCGCGGACAGCGCCTGACGGCCACTGTGACGGGGCGGTGAAGGCGGGGCCGGACATTCGACGTCCGGCCCTGCCGCCGCGCGGTGGGGCCGGTTGCACAGTCGTCGCTGCCCAGCGAACCGGGACGTTCTCCGGCTCGGCGGGGACCGATGGTCCCTTATCGGCGGCCCTCGCTCCGCGGAGGCTGGAGGCAACGCTCCCGAGCTGTACCCAGGTGAGAGACGGACTGGCCCATGTACCCGAACGACGGTTTCCGCGAACTCGAACGGCAGGAGTGCCTGCGTCTGCTGGCCAAGGTGCCCGTCGGCCGCATCGTGCACACACGACAGGCGCTGCCCGCGGTGCTGCCCGTCAACTTCTGTCTGGACACCGCCGGTGCCGTGGTGCTGCGCACCTCGGCGGCCTCGGAACTGGTCCGCGCCGTCGACGGCGTGGTCGTCGCCTTCGAGGTCGACGAGGTCGATGCGGTCGCTCACTCCGGCTGGAGCGTCGTCGTCACCGGCTCGGCGACGGTCGTGACCGACCCGGACGAGCACGAGCGTCTGGTCCGGACCGGACCGCGCTCCTGGGTGCCCTCGCCCGAAGAGGTCTTCGTCCGCATCGCGCCCGAGCTGGTCACCGGCCGGGAACTCGTGGGCGGACGCAGTCTGTACGGGGTGGATCTGTCGTCCTGACAGCGGCATGGCAGGAGGCAGGGGAATGAGCTCGATCCCCTCGGCCGCGCGGGTAGGACCGATGCGGGCGGAGGGCGTACGTCAGTCTCAGCCACGGTGATCCGCCGGCAGGTCGGGCAGCGCGCCGGAAGGGCACAGGACCTCGAACGAACTGGGGGCGGCTGCCGGTGGACCAGGTACGGCCGGGCGGGATGTTCGACCGGGACGCCCGGCACCGGGAGCGGTCGAGCGCCTCGGCGCATCCGCTCAGGCCGCGCCTCGCGCGTCTCCGATCTCACGCCCTGTGATCATCTCCGCCTTGATCCGTACGAAGACGGCGTCCCGAAGGGGCATCCACGACCGCGGGCCGGACCGTGACAGCCGGTCGTGCTCGGCGGGGTCGGTCACCACCTCGGCACGGCCGGTCACGACGACGCTCCAGCCGGACTCGTCCTCGGCGTCGAAGGCGTCCGCCTCGAAGGCGACCACGACTCCGTCGATGGCGCGGACGAGATCCGAAGTCGCCGAGGTGCGGATCAGCACGGAGCCGTCCGTGTCCAGGGAGAAGTTGACCGGCAGGACGGCGGGCAGCGCGTGCCGGGTGTACACGACACGGCCGAGTGGCACCTTGGCCAGCAGGTGCAGGCACTCCTGCCGGTCGAGTGCGCGAAACCCGTCGGTGTGGAACATCAGGCCATCGTCCACCTGAGCGGCGCGCGGTCGTTAGGGCCGGTCGGCCCTGTTCCGTGGGCCCGGCCCGGGGCTGCAACTCGGTCGGCCGGCCCGCTGCCGAGCGCGGTCCGCCCACCGGAAGCAGCGGGGATACACCAGGCGCTGTCGGACCGCGCGGACAGGGTCGGCCCGGTCACGGGCGTGGTCGGCGCCGCGGGCGGCCTGGGCGGGTACGTGCAGCCGCCGGTGATGGGCTCGGGGTACCACCCCCCTCGGCTCGTGTGCGCGGGCGCCGGCGCTGTCTGCCGTGGTCGGGCGCGCGGTCCCGGCCCTCACCGGCACCGGCGTGCGGGACGGCACCCGCGGGCGTCCGGGCGCGCAGGCAACTCGTCGCCGTTGGGCTAGCGGCGGTGCATCGTCTCCAGCGCGGCCGCCAGCACCCGGGGGTCGTGGTCGCCCCTGTAGACCGGCGGAGGCTGCTTGTCGAGACGCAGCAGCCGGGCCACCGCCGTCCAGGCGGTGCGCACCGAGTACTCGACGGTGAAGACGACGTCGTCGGGCACCTCCGCGAACTGACCGATGAAGGCCAGGTTGACCGAACCCGCGGGCACGACATGGGGCCGGTCCTCGCGGCGGCGGGCCAGGAACTGGCTGGTGATGTACGGCATCACGCACGGCACGACGGTGGAGGTCTCCAGGACGCGAGCCCTGAGCGGCTCGTCGAAGTGCAGATGGTGCAGGACCTCTTCGAGGATCTCCCGGCCGGAGCACATGGTCATCGGCTTGGGCGTGTGGTTGCCCGCGCGGCCGGGGAACAGACCGTAACCCCACCAGACCGAGACGCCCTCGGGCTGGTCGCGGTAGACGGGCTGGCGGTTGGCGACGACGGTGAGCAGCCAGTTGGAGTCGGTGAAGGTCATCAGCCCGCCCCGGCCGGTCTCACGTCCGCTGAACTCTGCCAGTGCGTCGAGAAAAGCGGGGTCCTTGGCGGTGACGGTGAACGACTCCCACCGGGACTCCTTGACGTGCTTGTCGAACGCGGCCGGGTTGCCGAACTCCTCACGCCCCCGGGCCAGTCGGTGCCACAGCAGCCAGGCGTCCGAGCGGCCGGACGACGGCGGCGGGGGAGCGGTGTGCGTGCCGCGGCTGGAGGCATCGGTCATGGAGCCGTTGGTGACCAGGACCAGGTCCTCGGGGGCCACGGCGATCTTCTCGTCGCGGCCTCTCCGGGTGACGTACAGCGTCTCGACCGTGCCGCTGCGGAGCCCTGGCGTGAACCCCAGATCGGTGACGCGGCTGCCGGTGTGCACGGTGACGCCGTGTGCGCGCAGCCAGGCCGTCAGGGGCCGCACGATCGAGTCGTACTGGTTGTAGCGGGTCCGGTGGATGCCCGACATCGAGGCGAACCCGGGGAAGAGGTGGATGAACCGGCGCAGGTAGCGGCGGAACTCGATGGCGCTGTGCCAGGGCTGGAAGGCGAACGTGGTGCACCACATGAACCAGAAGTTCGTGGTGAAGAAATGCTCGCCGAAGCAGTCCGTGATCCGCTTGCCGTCGAGGTGTCCCTCGGGGGTCGCCAGGCAGCGGACCAGTTCCAGCCGGTCGCGCTCGGAGAACCCCATCGACTTCGTGTCGACGACCTTGCCGTCCCCGTCCACCAGCCGTGCGATGTCGTCCCAGGCGAACTCCTCGTGCCCGGCGAGGATTTCCTGTGTCACGGACACTTCGGGGTCGTCGAGCGAGGGGATGCCGGACAGCAGGTCGTACGTGCAGCGGAACTCGGCCTCGAACATCCGCCCGCCGCGCATGGTGTAGCCGGTCTCCGGCGTGCCGCCCGCGTCCAGGCTGCCGCCGATCTGCCGCTGTTCCTCGAAGAGATGGATGTCGGCCCCGTCGAACCCTCCGTCGCGGATCAGGAACGCGGCCGCGGCCAGCGCCGCGATCCCGCTGCCCACCAGATACGCCTTCGCCATCTCACAACTCCTCGTCCTCGCCCGCCGATCGGGAACCGCGCCTCCCACGCTTTCCTGTGCAGGCGGGTCCGGTCAGTGGGCCATTGGTCACGTGCGCGGTCCGGACGGCCCGCGTCTCACGACGGGAGCACGCGACGGCGGCCCGACCGGTGGACCGTCACCGATCGGGCCGCGCTCAGGGGGTGCGTCAGGCCGACTGCGGGTCGCCTCCCCGCCACGGCGGCGCCGTCGTCCGGTGGGCGTCGTCCCGGATGTGGGCGATCTTGTCGGTCCGGCGGCGCAGCCGGTCCTGGAGTTGGTCGACGACCTCCCGGCCGGTGGCCTCCTCGGCGACGACGACCACCTGCCGGCCGCCGACGCGCAGGTCGGCCGTGGCCAGCCAGGGGTGGTCCGCGTGGCGGGCGCCGGCCCGCACGATGCGCACCTCGCCGGTGACGGCGGGCAGGCCGGCCCGGCGGACGACGGCATCGATCTTCGTACGGGCGTAGGCGAGAGTTTCCTGGTCCACCGGGCCGTCGAAACGCAGCCGCACCGCGGGCGCGGCCTGGTCTCTGTTGCTGGTCATCGTGAATCCTTTCCTGGGAGGTACAAGGTCGTTCAGGCCGCGCTGCCGGGCAGCCACAGATCGGGCCCGAAGACCTCGTACCGGATGCGGCGCGCCGGCACCCCGGCGTCCAGCAGCTGTCCGCGGACGTCCCGCATGAAGGGCAGCGGCCCGCACAGGAACACCGTGGCGCCGACGGGGAGTTCGACCTCGGAGAGGTCCATCAGGCCTTCGTGGGCGTCGGGTTCCTCCGCTCCGGGACGCTCGTACCAGGACACGGCCCGGCCGCCCGGGAGTTGATCGACGAGATCGTGTGTCTCGGCGCGCAGGGCATGGTCGGCGGGGGAGCGGTCGGCGTGCAGGACCAGCACCGGGCGGGTCGAGCCGATGGCTTCGAGGTGGGCCAGGATGCTCGTCATGGGGGTGCAGCCGATGCCGGCCGAGACCAGCACCAGGGGGTCGGTGCTGTCGGCCGGGCCGTCGAGGAAGACGTCGCCGAAGGGCGCGGAGAGGGTCAGTTCCTGTCCTTCGCGGACCTGCTCGTGCAGCAGGTCGGAGACCTCGCCGTCCGGGGCGCAGTCGGTGCCTTCGACCCGCTTCACGGTGATCCGCCGCAGGTCCCTGCCCGGGTCCGAGGACAGGCTGTACTGACGCAACTGGTGTACGCCGTCGGCCATTTGGACCCGCACACTCACATACTGGCCCGCCCGCGCCCGCGGTGCCCGCCGGCCGTCCGCGGGGCGGAGCACGAAGGACACCGTGTCCGGGGTCTCGGTGCGACGCTCGACGACCGTCCACTGCCGCCAGGTCGAGCCCGGCTCGACGCCCGCGTCGTGGTAGAGGCGGGCCTCCCGGCCGATCAGGGCGCCGGCCATCAGCCAGTACACCTCGTCCCAGGCCGCCGCCACCTCCGGGGTGATGGCATCGCCGAGCACCTCGGCTATCGCGCCGAACAGGTACTTGTGCACGAGCGTGTACTGGTCGTCGGTGACGCCGACGGCCGCGTGCTTGTGCGCGATCCGGTCCAGCAGCGTGTCCGGGCGGCTGTCCGGATCCTCCAGCAGCGCGCTCGCGAAGGCGGCGATCGACCCGGCCAGGGCCCGCCGTTGGGCTCCGCTGGCCTGGTTGCCGCGGTTGAACATTCCGTCGAGCAGTTCCGGCCGGTCCCGGAACATCGCGCCGTAGAAGCGCGTCGTGATCTCGTCGAGCGCTCCGCCCACGGCGGGCAGGGTGGCACGGACCACGGCGGCGGACTCTGCGGACAGCATGGAACCTCCCGGGCAGGGGGTGGGTGGGAAAGGGCGCCGCGTCGAAGGTGCGCGCCGGTGTTCTGTGTAGCAGTCATCCGCCCGCGTTTTGGGGGCTGTTCGGGCCCGCGGGCCGAAGGGGGGGCCGGACGGCCCACCGACTCGGGCGCACCGGCCCAACGGCCTGTTCGCATCCTGGGGCCGTACGGCATCTCGGGAGTCTCCTCTCGGCCCTGTCCGGCCGCCGCCCACCGAGGCGTCGGCCGGGCGGGGGACGCGCTCGCGCGGGTGCGAATCGCGCGGGCACGCGGCCGACGACCCACGTACGGCCACGGCCCCTCCTGAAGCCGCCCCCCTGGCGCGGACGCCGTTTCCGGTACGGGGACGGGGGAACCCCTGCGGATGCCGTGCCCGGCGTCCGCGCTCAATTCAATGATCACGCGTCGGCAGCGGCCTGAAGAGGGGCGACCGGCCCCGCCCCGGGGCCGGTCGGCGCCTTGTACCGAGGGTGCCGTCGTGTTGGGCTCGCAGGTGTCCGGGGTGAGGAGGACGCGATGCGACAGCGACAGCTCGACGAGAGCACGGTCACCGCACTGGTCGCCGAGGCCACGGCGGCCCCGTCCATGCACAACGCCCAGCCCTGGCGCTTTCGCTTCGACACCGCCGAAAGCGTCCTCCTGGTGCGTGCCGATACCGAGCGGGCCATGCCCGGCTCCGACCCCGACAACCGGGCACTGCACATCGGCTGCGGTGCGGCTGTGTTCAACCTGCGCGTGGCCGCCGCCCACGCGGGACTGAGCTCGCGGACACGGCTGTTGCCGGAGCCGGGAGACCCGTTGCTGATGGCTGCCGTCCAGTTGGCCGGACCCAGCGGAACACCGGGCGTGGAGGACGATCTCGTACGGCTGCACCCCGCGATCCGGCAGCGGCACACCAGCCGTCATCCCTTCGCGGACAAGGACGTCCCCGAGGACGTACAGGCCGGGCTGCAGCGGGCCGCGGCCGCGGAGGGCGCCATGCTGCTCTTCGCCCGTCCCTGGCACATCGAGACGGTGCTCGACCTGGTCCATGACGCGGAGAGCCGTGACGCGCTGGACGCCGGCGCCAGGAAGGACCTCGAGCGCTGGACCCGGCTCGGACCGGAGGCGGACACCGCCGTCGACGGCGTCCCCGAGTACGCGTTTGGGCCGCGCAAGCGGGACGGCAAGGCTCCTCTGCGGGACTTCGCGGGCCGTCGGCCGGTGGCCGACCGCGGCAGCACCGCCTTCGAGCACACCCCTCATCTGGCGCTGCTGAGCACCTCCGGCGACGAGCCCGCCGACTGGCTGCGCGCCGGACAGGCTCTGGAGCGCGTCCTGCTCGAAGCCACGCTGGCCAACCTGGCCACCTCCCTGACCTCCCATCCGCTGGAGAGCGCCGACCTGCGCCGACTGGCCCGCGACCCGGTGTCGGGCACGGGCCAGGTGCAGATGGTGCTGCGCCTCGGCTACGGGCCCCGGGGTCCGGCCACGCCGCGCCGGCCGGTGGCCGACGTGCTCGACATCGTGTGAGACGCCGGGTGACCGGACCGTGCGGGATCCGGCGGTGTGCTCAATGTCCACTGAGGCTCAGTGTTTTGTGAGGTCGGCGCCCTCGGCGCGGAGCACCTGCAGTCGGCGCCGGTACTCCTCCTCGTCGATCTCGCCGCGTGCGAAGCGCTCGGCGAGCAGCTGCTCGGGCGAGGCCGGCGCGGGGGGTGTCCAGGGTGTGCGGTGCGGTCCCGTCGGCTGTGGGCGCTCGAGGGCGCGCAGCAGCAGCACGAAGGCGGCGATGAGCAGCCCCCAGAAGACGACCATGCCGAGGGATGCTCCGAACCACCCCCAGCCGCTCATGTGGCGGTCGTACCAGAACATCATGGCGATCACTTCCTGACAGCGAGGACCGGAGCCGGGATGCGGCTGCACGCTCCGGCCACTACCAAGGTCCCGCCGTACCTCACAGGAATGCAGGGGCCGGATCGCCCTCCGGACGGGACGGTGGTCCCTGCCGCTCGGTGCTGCTCAGGAACTCGGGACCAATGGGTCCGCCCGGGGGACTTGTGGCCGCTCACCGCGGCCGCGGCCGAGCAGAAGGATCGATCACGGAACGTCGCCGGCCTGGAGGACCGAACCATGCGCATCGTCATCGCCCTCGGCGGCAACGCCCTGCTGCACCGCGGCGAACGCCCCGACGCGGACGTGCAGCAGGCGAACATCGACCGGGTCACCACCGCGATCGCCGCCCTCGCCCACGAACACGAAGTCGTCCTCACGCACGGCAACGGGCCCCAGATCGGCCTGCTCGCCATGGAGAGCGCCGCCGACCCCGCCCTCAGCGCCCCGTATCCGCTGGATCTGCTCGGCGCCCAGACCCAGGGCATGATCGGCTCCCTCCTGGTGCGCACCCTGTACGACACCCTGCCCGGGCACCGGATCGCCGCGCTGGTCACCCACACCCTCGTGCGGGCCGACGACCCCGCGTTCCGGCATCCCACGAAGTACGTCGGCCAGGTCTACCCCCGGGACACCGCCCGCTCCCTCGCCCGCGAGCGCGGCTGGCACATCGCCCAGGAGACCGCAGGATGGCGGCGTGTCGTCCCCTCGCCCATGCCCGAGCGGATCGTGGAGACCGACACCATCCACGACCTGCTCACCGTCGGCACGCTGGTGATCTGCGCCGGCGGCGGGGGCGTGCCCGTGACCGCCGACAGGGACACCGGTGCGCTGAGCGGGGTCGAGGCCGTCGTCGACAAGGATCTGACGGCCGCGCTGCTCGCCGAGGACCTCAAGGCCGACTTCCTGCTCATCCTCACCGACGTCCCGAACATCTACGTCGACTACGGCACCCCGAAACAGCGGCCCCTCCTCGATGCCACCCCCGCCGTGCTGCGCCGCGGTGGCTTCCCCGCGGGCTCGATGGGCCCCAAGGCCACTGCCGCCGCCCGGTTCGTGGAACGCACCGGGGGCCTGGCCGCGATCGGCGCACTCGACGCGGCGTACGAGATCGTGCACGGCCGGTCGGGGACGCTCGTGCGGCCGGAGATACCGGCGGCCTGACGGGCGGAGCGGGCCTCCACGGAAGTGACGGCTCGTCATAAGCGCCTGACTCATGGGCCATTCGGTCCCCGGCAGGGACGTCAGGCCCCTCCTGACCCGTACGCCCGGCTCGTGAGACTGGAGCGCATCCCCGAAGGAGGTCGTACATGCCCATCCTCACCGTCGGTCTCGACGGCTCGCCCCAGAGCCTCGCCGCGGCCGACTGGGCCGCCCGCGAGGCACAGCAGCGCGAGGCGTCCCTGCGTCTGGTCCACGCCTGGGAACCCCAGCCCCGCAGCTACGCACCCCTGGCCGGCGCCTACGCGCTGCCCTCCGTCGAGACGGAGCACGCGTGGGCCGGGCACATGCTGCGCGAGGCCGAGTCCCGGCTCGCCGAGCACCACCCCGGCCTGCGGATCACCACCCTGCAGACCGTGGGACCGCCCGCCGCCGCACTGCTCGCCGCCGCCGAGGACGCCGACCTGCTGGTCCTCGGATCACGCTGCCTCGGCGCAGTGGCCGGATTCCTGGTCGGCTCCGTCGCGCTCGCCGCGGTGGCCCGCAGCGAGCGGCCCGTGGTCCTCGTGCGTGCCGGTGAGCACGCCACGGACGAACACCGGACGGACGCCCCGGGATCCGTGTCCACCGGCACGCCCTACCGTGACGTCGTCCTGGGCCTGGACCTGGCGGACTGCGCCGATGCCGTCCTCGGGTTCGCGTTCGAGGCGGCCCAGCGGCGCGCGGCCGACCTGCGGGTGCTCCACGGCTGGAGCCCGCCGCCCTCCCACGGCTACGGCGCGGCCTTCGACGCCGGGCCCGACGCCGAACCGGCCGAGCAGGTGCGCGACCGCCTGGCAGAGGTGCTGAAGCCGTGGAAGGACAAGTTCCCCGGCGTCCGCGTGCGCGAGCAGGCCGTGGTCGGCAGCGCGGGCCGGCACCTCGTGCACGCCTCCCGGGACGCGGCCCTGTTCGTCGTGGGCCGCCGAAACCGCCGGGCGCTCATCGGGGGCCACATCGGCCCGGTCACGCACGCGGCACTGCAGCACGCCTCCGCGCCGGTCGCGGTCGTCCCGCACGACTGATCACGGCAGTTCCTCAGGACGCTCCGGCTCGATGCCGCCCATGTCGAGACGGAAGGGCGGATAGACGTCCGTCATCAGGGCGGCGTACGCGGCGACCCGCAGCACCCACCGGTTCAGGCCCAGGATCAGGTCGAACAGAGCCCGGGGGTACTTCTCGGTGAAGGCCAGGGCCACGGCGGCGATCACCGCCAGCACGGCGACCAGGCCGCCGTCCCACCAGCCGAGGTGGTAGCCGCCCAGGAAGAACCCGACGACGATGTAGTGCGGGATCGCCAGCAGCCACCACTTCACCAGCACCAGCCCCCGGGACAGCCGCTCGGGGTAGGCGATGTCCAGCCGCGCCGGATAGTCGGGTTCCTCGCCCAGGCTGAACGGCGGATACCGGTCGGTGCCCAGAGCGCCGTACGAGTAGTAGGCCACCCGCCAACTCCAGCGCAGCACCCCGAGGTTGAAGTCGAACAGGGAACGCGGGTAGCGCTCGGTGAACAGGATGGCGAAGAACGCGATCACGCTCACCGCGGTGAAGGCGATCCAGAGGAAGAACAGCACCACGTAGTGGGGGACGACCAGGATCCACTTCACCAGCCACAGCCACCGGGACAGCGGCAGGTCGAGCACCGCGTTCACCCGTACGGGGCGGTCCGCCGTTCCTGCGAGGGTCGTCATGGCGATCAACTCCTCCGGCCCATGGCGCCGCGCGCGCCGACTCGGGCCCAAGCCCAGCGTGGCCGTCGAACGGCCGCCCGGGCGCGGGCCGTTGGGCGCCTTTCCGGGGCCATCGGTCCCGGTCCGAGGGGGCCGGCGAGGACTCCCGCCAGGGCTTCGGGGCCGACCGGCCCTGGTCTCCCGGCCCGGAAGAGGGGAAGGATCCTGTTTTTGACGCCGGATGCGCAACCCGGCGCGGACCGTACGACAAGGAGCATCCGATGGCGGACGGAGAGCGGTCCGGATCCGACGACCCGATCCGGGTCTTCCTGCTGGACGACCACGAGGTCGTACGGCGCGGGGTGCGTGATCTCCTCGACGACGAGCCGGACATCACCGTGGTCGGCGAGGCCGCCACCGCCGCACAGGCACTGGTGCGGGTTCCGGCGCTGCGCCCGCAGGTGGCGGTGCTGGACGTGCGCCTGCCCGACGGCGACGGGGTGAGCGTCTGCCGGGAACTGCGCTCGGACATGCCCGAGTTGGCCTGTCTGATGCTGACCTCGTTCGACGACGAGGAGGCCCTGCTGGACTCGATCATGGCGGGCGCCTCCGGATACGTCCTCAAGCAGATCCAGGGTGCGGACCTGGTGTCGGCCGTGCGCACGGTGGCCGCCGGCCAGTCGCTGCTCGACCCGAGCGCCACCACCAAGCTGATGGCCCGGCTGCGCAGCGGTCCGGAGCCGGAGGAGCCCGACGTCCTGCCCGGCCTGACCGACCGGGAGCGGGAGATCCTGGCCCTGATCGGCGAGGGCCTGACCAACCGGCAGATCGGCCGGCGGCTCTTCCTCGCCGAGAAGACGGTGAAGAACCACATCTCCCGGCTGCTGGCCAAACTCGGCGTGGAACGGCGCATCCAGGCCGCCGTCATCGCGACCCAGGCCCAGGACCGGCTCCGCCGGGAAGGGCACTGACACCGCGGGCCGAACGTCCCCGGGCTCGCCCCCGCATGGCCCAAGCCCCGCCCGGTGCACCGCCCTCAGGCTGGCGGCAGACCCCGGACACCGCCCGGGACCGATGGGGAGGACGAGGGACATGAGCGTGCGCGTGGGCATCAACGGCTTCGGCCGTATCGGACGCAACTACCTGCGCTGTGTGCTGGAGCGCGCGGAGAACGGCAGCGGCACACCGGTCGAGGTCGTGGCGGTGAACGACATCACCTCGCCCGCGGCCCTGGCCCATCTGCTGGCCTACGACTCGACGTACGGCCGCATCGGCCGCACCGTCGAGCACGACGACACCTCCCTCACCGTCGACGGCCGGCGCATCGCCGTGACCGCCGAACGCGACCCGGCCGCCCTCGCCTGGGGCGAGTACGGCGTGGACGTCGTGATCGAGTCCACCGGCCGCTTCCGCACCCGCGAGCAGGCCGGAGTGCACCTGAAGGCCGGCGCCCGCAAGGTGCTGCTGTCGGTGCCGGGCAAGGGCGTCGACGCGACCGTCGTGATGGGCGTCAACGAGGGCACCTACGACCCGGAGACCGACCACGTCGTCTCCAACGCCTCCTGCACCACCAACTGCGTGGCCCCCATGGTCAAGGTCCTCGACGAGCACTTCGGCATCGTCAAGGGTCTGATGACCACCATCCACGGCTACACCAACGACCAGGTCGTCCTCGACGGCCCGCACAAGGACCTGCGCCGCGGCCGCAGCGCCGCCGTCAACATCATCCCCACCAGCACCGGGGCCGCCCGCGCCGTCGGCCTGGTCCTGCCGCAGCTGGCCGGCACCCTCGACGGCATCGCCGTCCGGGTGCCCGTGGAGGACGGCTCGCTGACCGACCTGAGCGTGGTGCTGGAGCGGCCCGCGTCCGCCGACGAGATCAACGCCGCGTACCGGGAGGCCGCCGCGGGGCCGCTGAAGGGCGTCCTGCGGGTCAGCGACGCCCCGATCGTCTCCCGCGACGTCGTCGGCGACCCGGCCTCGTGCGTCCTGGACGCCCCGCTGACCCAGGCGCACGGCGACCTCGTCAAGGTCTTCGGCTGGTACGACAACGAATGGGGCTACACCAACCGCCTGCTCGACCTCACCGAGTACGTCGCCACCCGGCTGCCCCGCGGCTGACCGGCGACCAGGGCCGTCCGACCTGCCGGATCCCCTAACGCCCCCTGTCCAGGACCGTTACCGTGGCACATGACCCATGTGTTCGGTCAACAGCACGGCCAGGGACCTGGAGGACCATCGGTGGGAAGCTCTGAGGAGCCGCGGGAAGCGCGTACAAGGCTCCCGCAGCTGAGGCTGGACGACCTGCTCGAGGAGCTGCAGGCCCGTCTCGACGCGGCCCGCGGCACTCGCGACCGGGTGCACAGCCTCCTCGAGGCGGTGCTCTCGGTGGGCCGCGAGCTCGACCTCGAGCAGGTGCTGCACAGCATCGTGGAGGCCGCGGCCACCCTGGTCGACGCGGAGTACGCCGCCCTCGGCGTGATCGGACCGGACGGCAAGCGGCTCTCGGCCTTCCACACCGTCGGCGTCACCGAGGAGCAGATCGCCCACATCGGTCCCTTCCCGGAGGGACACGGCATCCTCGGGGAACTGATCAGCCACCCCGTGCCCCTGCGCCTGGTGAAGATCTCCGAACACGCCTCCTCGTACGGCTTCCCGCCCCACCACCCGCCGATGAACACCTTCCTCGGCGTCCCGATCCGGGTGCGCGACCAGGTCTTCGGCAACCTGTACCTGACCGAGAAGAGGGGCGGAGTGCAGTTCGACCAGGAGGACGAGTCGGTGCTGTCGACCCTGGCCGTCGCGGCCGGCGTCGCGATCGACAACGCCCGCCTGTACGAGGAGTCCCGGCTGCGCGAACGCTGGCTGCAGGCCAACGCGGAGATCACCCACAGCCTGATGTCCGGCCGTACGCGCACCGACGTGCTCGGCCTGATCGCCGAGCGGGCCGGTGAGATCACCGGCTCGGCGCTGGCGGCGGTCGCGTTGCCCATGGAGGAGACCGGGTCGCTCGCCGTGGAGATCGCCGTCGGGATGGACGCCGAGGCGCACCGCGGGCTCGTCCTGCCCATGGACCGCAGCCTGATGGGGCTGGCCTTCTCCGGCGCCGGACCGGTGACCAGCGTGGACGTGGGCCACGACAAAAGGATCACTCTGGAACCCCCGCGCTTCGGGGGACTGGGACCCGCCGTGGCCGTGCCCATCGGTACGGACGAGGCGGGTCCACGGGGTGTGGTCCTGCTGGCGCGGGAGGCCGGCCGGCAGCCGTTCTCGGCGACGGAGACCGAGACCCTGCAGGCCTTCGCCGCGCAGGCCGCCGTCGCGATGGAGCTCGCGGAGCGCCGTCGGGACGCCGAGGAGGTCGCGGTGCTCAAGGACCGCGACCGGATCGCCCGGGACCTGCACGACCTGGCGATCCAGCGGCTGTTCGCCACCGGCATGACGCTGCAGAGCGCGGGCCGCTTCATCGAGCACGAGGAGGCCGCGGACCGGGTGGTACGGGCGGTCGACGACCTCGACGAGACCATCAAGATCATCAGGTCGACGATCTTCGGCCTGCGCGCCCGTGAGGGCGGCGCCGGGACCGGCCTGCGGGCCCGTGTGGTGCGGGTGGTCGGGGAGGCGGCGCCGGTGCTGGGCTTCGCCCCCAGCGTGCGGATGGAAGGGCTGCTGGACACCGAAGTGCCGCGGGACGTCGCCGACCACGTCGTCGCCGTCCTCTCCGAGGCCCTCACCAACGTCGCCCGGCACGCCCGGGCCCGTCGCGCCGAGGTGGCCCTGGAGACCGACGGCCACGAGATCCGGCTGACCGTCTCCGACGACGGCGTGGGCATCCCGCCCCAGGGCCGGCGCAGCGGCCTGCACAACATGGCCGAACGCGCCCGGCAGTTGGGCGGAGCACTCGAGCTCGGCACCCCGCCCGCGGGCGGCACCGTGCTCGTGTGGCACGCACCGCTGGCCGCGAAGTAGCCTGCCGCAACTCCCGCGGCGAGGGCGGCCGGGGGGCTCGTCGTTGTCCGTGTCCTGCGGAGTGACTGCCGTACGACACAAATGCGCGCCTTGTCCGTTGGATGCATGACCTTTGGCCCGCTTCCCGGCTTGCACCGGTGCCGTCCAACGGGCGGCCGGTCACAGTGAGTTCACCGTGACCGAAAGGGGGACGTCATGCCGATGCTGCTGATCAAGGGCGTCTACAAGATCGTCGGAGCGAGCCCCGACGGGGACTCCGTACGCTTCTATCCGGACGACCCGAACGAGTGGGACCTGCTGCGGGGCCGGCGGGTCCGGCGCAACCGGGCGGGCGGGGCCCAGCTGCGGCTGGACGGCATCGACACCCTGGAGACCCATTACCGCCCGCCGCACGGGCCCGAGCTCCACCAGCCGGCGCCGTACGCGGGACGGGCGGCCCAGGAACTGCTCGACCGGCTGGGCTTCCAGAACGTACAGCGCAACGACCACGGCATCGTCACCGCCGCCACGCCCGAGTCCCGGCCCGGCTACATATTCACCCGCAGCGCGGACGTGCACGGGCGGTGCATCGCCTTCGCGGGCGCCGGCACGGCACCGGGCTCCAGCGGCACTCTCGTCAAGTTCGAGGTCTCCCACCTGCGTGAGACGCTGAACCACCATCAGCTCGCCGAGGGCATGGCCTACCCCACCTTCTACCGCCAGCTGTTCGTGGACCTGCGCGAGGAGATGACGGCCGTGGCGCAGCAGGCCCGCGACAAAGGCATGGGCCTGTGGTCGGCCGACGTGACACAGACCGGCGCGAAGATCACGGGGCTGAGCTCGCTGACCGATTCGGCGGTGCTCCTGCCCAAGCTGTTCCGCCGTCTCGCCGACTACCTCGTCCTGGGCGACGGAGACCCCTCACTGGCCGGCTTCCCCGCCTACCTGGCCCAGCGCGACGACCGGCTGCTCGTCCTCTCCAACGGCCAGTGGACGGGCTTCGACTCCGTCGTCCAGGTCACCGGTGACACCGTACGACTCACTCAGGCACCGGAAGACCTGGTCTTCGACGAGAAGTAGGGTCCGGTCGGTCCCTCACCTGTGCGGGACGATCGCGACCGGGCAGTGCGCGTGGTGCATCACGGCGTGCGTGACCGACCCGGTGTGCGTGCCGAGAACGGCCGGGCGGATCCTGCGGCCCACGATCAGCAGTCCGGCGTCCTGCGCCGCGTCGAGCAAATGCTGCGCGGGACGTCCGTTGTCCACCAGCTTCCGGACCTGCACCGTCGGGTACTTCTCCCGCCACGGCCGCAGCGCGGCGTCCAGCGCCTGCTCGGCGGCCTGGGCGTGGTGCACGTGCCACGCGTGCACCACACGCAGCGGCGCCGAGCGCAGCGCCGCGCTGTCGAAGGCGAACGCGAGCAGTTCCGGGCACGCCTGGGCGGTGTCCACACCGACCACGACGTCGCGGTACGGCGTGTGTGTCGACGGCCGGCCGTCCTCGTCCAGCACATGCTCGGCCTCGGCGGTCCCGGTGTCCCGTACGAGAACGACCGGCCGCGTCGCGCGGGCCACGACCGCGAGCGCCACCGAACCGGCCATGAAGCCGCCGAACCCGCTGAACGCCCGGCTGCCCAGAACCAGCAACTCGCCCTCGGCGCCCGCCTCGACCAGTGCATCGGCCGCGGGCCGCGCGATCTGCTCCGCGCTCAGACGCACCTGCGGACGGCGTTCCTCGATCCGGTCCACGGCCCCGCGCAGAATCCGCCGCGCCCGGTATCGCGGCGCCTCGAGTTCGGGCAGTGGCGACGCGTCGGGCGACAGGCCCTCCCACGCGTGCACCAGACGCAGCGGCAGACCGCGCCGCAAAGCCTCCCCGGCCGCCCAGTCGGCGGCGGCCAGGCTCTCGGGCGAGCCGTCAAGTCCTACGACAACGGGGCGCAGCACGGCAGACACCTCCCCGGACCGGATCCGCGCACTCGCAGCGGACCTCTGCACCACCAGCGTCCATGCGAGGGTTCGCGCCGGGCAGGGGCTGCGTGGCCCGGACAGCAGGTCCAACGGCCCTCCGCGCCCTGCCCGGGCGGTGTCCGGCGCACCCGCCCAACGGCACCCCGGACCGCGCCGCCAGGGCCGACCGGGCTGTTGCGAGTCCCTTCGGCCCAGTGACCGGAACCCTCCGCTCCGTCGAAGCTGGAGGCACACGCAGTGGAGGGAGAGGAACCATGACTGTCTCCACCCGCATAGCGGTCATCGGCGTCGGCGATCCGGACCGGCACGACGACGGTGTGGCCCGGGCGGTGCTCTGCCGGCTGCGGGAGCGTGCCGCCGAACGCCCCCTGCCCCCGGGCACGTTGCTCGCCGCATGCGACGACGATCCGGCCCGGATGATCCGGCTGTGGGAGAACGCGGAGCTCGCCGTCGTGCTGGAGCCCGCCCACGCCCGACCGAGCCACCCCGGACGCATCTACCGCCTCGAACTCGACGGCGCGGCGCTGTGGCGGGCGGGCACGATGCGTCCCAACGGCCTGGGCGCGGCCGTCAACGTGGCCCGGGCCCTCGGGCGGCTGCCCGGCCACCTGGTGGCCTACGCCGTGGACGGCGCGGACAGTTCGCTCGGCCGCGGGCTGTCCGACCCCGTCGCCGCGACCGTCGGCCATCTGGCCGAATGCGTCGAGGCGGAGATCGTCCGTCACCGGGTGGCGGCGGCGCGCAGCGCCTCCGGTCCGGCGTGGACAGGAGGGGCGGGAAGGCCCCCACCCGCTTCTCGCGGATCCTGATTGCGCGGTGCACGACCGTCGGCCGTTTCCCCGCGCCGTTTCGAGGCCTTCCCGTCACCACCAGAACACCACGCGGACACCGGAACCGGCCAGGGCCGAACGTCCCCGTCCGGGGCCGAACCGCCTCTGCAGGCGCCCGGTCGCGGGTGTCACCGTGGAAGTGGAGCCCTGAGCCCGGTTCCCGCACGGACCGACGAAAGGCGGTGGGGAAGATGGAGCTGCCCCTGGTCGTGGGCGTCGACGGATCGGACGGGAGTCTCACCGCGGTCGACTGGGCCGTGGACGAGGCGGCCCGGCACGGCCTGCCGTTGCGCCTGGTACACGCCTCGCTGTGGGAGCGCTACGAGGACGACGTCCCGTCCAACAGTCTTGAACGCCCCTCGGAGCGGGTGCTGGCCGAACACGTCGTCGCCTCCGCGGCGGAGCGCGCCCGGCTGCGCAACCCGGAGGTCAAGGTCACCGCAGAGGTGATCCCCGAGGAAGCGGTCGCCGCCCTCCTGCGTGAGGGCCACAACGCCTCGGTACTGGTGACCGGTTCGCGTGGCCGTGGCGAGCTCGCGGGCCTGCTGCTCGGCTCCGTCGGACTGGCCGTGGCGGCCCGTGCCCACGGGCCCGTCATCGTGGTCCGCGGCGACAAGGCCGGACTGCAGGCCACCCACGAGCGCATCGTGCTCGGGGCGGGCGACCCGGCGACCGGCGGTGAGGCGGTGCGGTTCGCCTTCCGCGAAGCCGAGGCACGCGGCTGCACCCTGGACGTCGTACGCGCCTGGCGCTGCCCCGCGCACGAAGGCGCCGACGACCCGCGGCTGGCCCAGAACCCGGCGCACCACCACGAGGAACGGGCCTCCGCCCTGCTCGACTCCCTGCTGGAGGACGCGATCGCGGACCATCCGGGGGTGCGGGTGCGCCGTAGCACGGTCGAAGGACCGGCCCGCAAGGTGCTGCTGGCCCGGTCGGCCGCCGCGGACCTGCTGATCGTCGGAGCGCGGCGCAGGACAGGCCACTTCGGCCTCCAGCTCGGCCGGGTGGCCCACATACTGCTGCACCACTCGGACTGCCCGGTGGCGGTCGTACCGCAACAGGCGTGACCGCGCGCCGCCCCCACCCCTGTCACGTTCCGTGACACGCTCGCACCGGTGCCGGGGCACGGAGAACTCCTCGTGCAAGGAGCGCAGAAGTGACGGGCTGGACCTGGGAGTACGAGGGCTACGAGCCCGCCGACGAACGCCTGAGGGAATCGCTGTGCACGCTGGGCAACGGCTGCTTCGCCACGCGCGGAGCACTGCCCGAGTGCGCCGCGGACGAGGTGCACTACCCGGGCACCTATGTGGCCGGCTGCTACAACCGCCTCACCTCCGACGTGGCGGGCCACCAGGTCGAGAACGAAGACATGGTCAACGTGCCGAACTGGCTGCCGCTGCGCTTCCGTCTTCCCGGCAAGCCGTGGCTCACCCCCGACACCGCGCCCGTACTCGAGCACCGTATGACCCTGCACCTGTCCGCCGGGCTGCTGGAGCGACGAACGCGCTACGACCTCGGCGAAGGACGGCTGCTGGCGGTGCGTCAGCAGCGGTTCGTGCACATGCCGGACCCCCATCTCGCCGCGCTGCGCACCGAGTTCACGACGGAAGGCTTCTCCGGCGGGCTCGACGTCGAGGCTGCCCTCGACGGCGGCGTCACCAACTCCGGAGTCGCGCGCTACCGCGACCTCGACGGCAGCCACCTCACCCATGTGCACACCGGTACGGCCACCCCGGACACCGCGTGGCTGCGCTGCCGCACCCGGACGTCGGACATCCGTATCGCCGTCGCGGCCCGCCTCAGTGCCGACGCGACCGTCACGGTCCGGCACGAAGTCCCGCACGTCGCACAGCAGTTGCAGCTGGACCTGGAGGCCGGCCGCACCGTCACCGTCGACAAGACCGTCGCCCTGCACACCTCGCGCGACCCGGCGATCAGCGACCCGCTGTTCGCCGCCGTCGACCGGGTGACCCGGGCGCCGGGCTTCGACGAACTCCTCGAGTCGCACCTCACCGCCTGGGACCAGCTCTGGCGCCGCGCCGACCTCGAGGTCGCCGGAGAGGCGGGACCCATCCTGCGCCTGCACCTCTTCCACGTCCTGCAGACACTCTCCCCGCACACCGCCGACCTCGACGTCGGCGTACCCGCCCGCGGACTGCACGGCGAGGCCTACCGCGGACACGTCTTCTGGGACGAACTCTTCGTCCTGCCCTACCTCAACCTGCACTTCCCCGAAGTCTCGCGCGCCCTGCTCCGCTACCGCCACCGACGCCTCGAACAAGCCTGCACCGCCGCACAGGAGTTGGGCCGCCGCGGTGCGCTGTACCCCTGGCAGAGCGGCAGCGACGGGCGCGAGGAGACCCAGCGACTGCACCTCAACCCGCGCTCGGGACGCTGGCTGCCCGACCACTCCCGGCTCCAGCACCATGTCGGCTCGGCCGTCGCATACAACGTGTGGCAGTACTGCGAGGCGAGCGGCGACACCGAGTTCCGGCACACCAAGGGCGCCGAGATGCTGCTGCAGATCGCCCGCTTCTGGGCCGACTCGGCCGTCTACGACGACACCCTCGGACGCCACCGCATCAAGGGCGTGGTGGGCCCCGACGAGTACCACGACGCCTACCCCGGCGCGCCGGAGCCCGGCCTCGACGACAACGCGTACACGAACGTCACGGCCGCCTGGGTCCTCGCCCGCACACTGGAACTGCTGCGCACCCTCCCCGAGCCCCGGCGACGCGAACTCGTCGAGCGCGCAGGGCTGGACGGCGGCGAACTCGAACAGTGGGAGGACGTCTCCCGCACCCTCCATGTGCCCTTCCACGACGACGTCATCAGCCAGTTCGCGGGCTACGGCGACCTCGCCGAGCTCGACTGGGAGGGCTACCGCCGACGGTACGGCGACATCCGGCGCCTGGACCGGATCCTGGAGGCCGAGGGCGACACCGTCAACCGCTACCGGGCCTCCAAGCAGGCCGACGTACTGATGCTGGGGTACCTCTTCTCACCGGCCGAACTGCGGGGCCTGTTCCGGCGATTGGGGCTGCGGCTGGACGAGGACACCTGGCGGCGCACCGTCGACCACTACCTGCGGCGCACCAGCCACGGGTCCACGCTCAGCGGTCTGGTCCACGGCTGGGTCCTGGCCCGCGCCCGGCGCGCGGAAGCGTGGACGTTCTGCCAGGAGGCCCTCCAGGGCGACATCGCCGACGTCCAGGGCGGCACCACCGGTGAGGGAATCCACCTGGGCGCCATGGCCGGCACCCTGGACCTCGTCCAGCGCGGGCTCACCGGTCTGGAGACACGGGGCGGGGCGCTGTGGCTCGATCCCGTACCCCTGCCGGAGCTGTCCTCGTACGGATTCGCCCTTCGCTACCAGGGCCACTGGGGAGTGCAACTCAGGCTGGAGCGCGGCCTGCTGGAGATCGCGGTGCCGTCGTCCGACGGTTCGCCGATCGACGTACGGCTGCCGGACCGGACAGTGTGCCTGCAACCGGGGGAGACGGGCCGGCTGGTGCTCGGAGAGGGACGGTGAACGGCGGCCCCGAAGGGCCGGTCGGTGCGGCCTCGGGGCCCGTACGGCCCAGTGCGGCGGGGTAGCGGCGGGCGAAGGAAGGGAGTCCTGGAAGGGAGGGCAGCCATGAACGGGAACGGGTCCGGTTGTGGTGGGATTGACATCCTCCCCCTCTTTAGAAGAGGGGGATTCCAACCCAGGTGGGCTGAGGTTCACGGACGCTCGAGCGGCCGATGGCCGTTGTCGTCCCTCCGGCACCGGCTGAGCGCCGGGGGCAGGGAATCCCGCCCTGTCCTGCCGCGACATTGTGTGCTGCGTTCTCATCGGCGTTGCAGGTGAACCCGCAGGACACGCAGACGAACTCGGCTTGGCTCTTGCGCGAGTTCTTCTCGATCCAACCGCAGGCGCTGCACCGCAATGACGTATAGGGGGCAGGGATGTCCTCGACGCGTCCGGGGGCTTTGTGTTCGGTGCGCTGGCGGAGCAGGCCCCAGCCCTGGGCGAGGATTGCCCGGTTCAGTCCGGCCTTCTGCCGGACGTTGCTTCCCGGCTCGGCAACCGTGCCCTTTGCCGAGCGGGTCATGTTCTTGATGTTCAGCTTCTCGAACCGCACCAGATCATGGGTGCGGGCGAGCATGGTTGAGGTCTTCTCACACCAGTCCTTGCGCCGGTCGGCTTCCTTGGCCTTGATCTTTGCAACCTTGGCGTACCCGACGGTCTTGGCCTCGCTGCCCTTGGGAGCGCGTGCGGCGCGGCGCTGGTGCTTGCGGATCTGCGCCCTGTCCTTGGTCGTGAGCTGCGGGCAGTTCAGTTTGCGCCCGTCCGACAGGGCGGCCGTGATGGTCACGCCCCGGTCGATGCCGATGACCTGCCCCGTGCCAGGCGCGGGGATCGGGTCGGGGATGAGGGCGAAGGCGATGTGCCACTGGCCGTTTCGGAAGGTGACGCGGAAGGTCTTGGCCTCGGGCAGGCCGGCGCGGGTGAGGCGGAAGCGGACCCAGCCGCAGCCGGGGACCTTGACCTGAGCCGACCTGCGGTTGAGTTTCTGTACCACCACGGATCGGCCCATGACCTGCGCGCCGTTGGCGTTCAGCTTCGGGGAGCCGTCCGCCTCGAACTCAGGCACCCGGTCGGTACCGATGACCCGAAAGCCCTCGTGCTTGAACCGCTTGCGCCAGGTCGGCGCACCGAACCCGGACGTGAACTTGGCGTTCTTGGCCCGTGCGAAGTCCTTGAGAGCCTGCTGCATTACATCGGCGTTGCCCTCGCGCAGCCACTCGTTCTCGCGCCGGGCCTCGGTGAGCTGGCGGCACTGCTCGGCGAACCCGGGGGCTCCGTGCTGCTTGCCGTCCGGGCGGTGGTGCGCCTTGTGCTTGCGCCAGTGCGAGTGCTGCTCAACGGCCATGTTCCACACGAACCGGGCGTGCTCGCAGTGCCTGAGCATGATGCCCGCCTGCTCGCTCGTCGGGTACATGCGAAACCTGGCCATGGCCCCATTATGGCCCTACTCTTGTCTCATGATCAAGCTGAACCTCCGACTCCCGGAAGACCTCCACACCCGGCTGACCGCCCGGGCCACCGCGGACCGGCGGTCCCTCAACGCTGAGATCCTGCACTTCATCGAGGTCTGCCTCGGCACCGCGCCTTCCGGAACGCCGAATCGTCCTGACGGCGTTTCGACTACCCCTGCCCCGCAACGCGGGAGCGGGCATTCACCCCGACCTTGAAGGACCGGGCACCGTGCCCCAAACCGAGGTGGACGGCTCGCCGTCGAGTCTGGCGGCCGTGGAGGCCGCGGCACGGGAGGCCGAACGGCGCGGGGTGGGACTGGAGTTGACGCATGCCCTGACCTGGTCCTCGGAGCCGGTGCCGGCCGGCGTGGCCCCCTGGGATCCGGCCGGTGCGGGGGTACGGGACCGAGTGAACGAGGCCCTGACCGATGCCGAGTGGCGGGCCCGCAAGGTGGCACCGCAGCTGGCCATCACCCGTGAAGTCCTCCTCGGCGAACCCGCGTCGGTGCTGAACTCCGAGGCGCGTGCCGCGTCGCTGGCCGTGGTGGGCAGCCGTCGGGTGCGCGGCCTGCGCGGCCTGCTGCGCGGCTCGGTCGCCGGACGGCTGAGCGTCCACGGCTCCTGCCCGGTGCTGGTGGTGTGCGGCAGGCAGAGCCGGACCGGTCCGGTCGTCCTGGCGGACGGCGCGTCGACGGCGGCGCGGGAAGCCGCCGAGTTCGCCTTCGCCGAGGCCGCCGGGCGCGGTGCGGATCTGCTGGTCCTGCATCATCTGCACGACGGGCGTTCGGCCGGCGGCTCCCTGGCTGGCCTGCGTGCGAAGTACCCGGACGTCACCGTGCGCTCCTGGCCGTCCCGGAGCCGCAGGCGCCGGGCCCTCGCGGAGGCGAGCGTCGGCGCCCAGCTCGTCGTCGTCGGTGTACGGGGGCACAACGGCACGACGGCGGCACTGTCCGGCCCGGACGGCCGGGCGATCCTGCGGCACGCCCACTGCCCTGTCGCGCTGGTCCCGTCCAGGAACGCGTGAGCGTCCCGTCCAGGAAGGCGTGAGCACCGGACGCCGTGGATCACCGCACGGGACGGTCCCCCTGCTCGGGCTGCTCCAGGTGCGTGGCGAGGACCGCCGCCTGCACACGGCGCTGGACGCCCAGCTTGGCCAGCAGCCGGGAGATGTGGTTCTTGACGGTCTTCTCCGACAGATAGAGCCGTTTGCCGATCTCGCGGTTGGTGAGGCCGTCCCCGATCAGCGCGAGGATCTCCCGCTCGCGCGGGGACAGGCCCGCCAACTCCGGTGCGACGGCGGGCACTTCCGCGGGCTCGGCGCGCAGGGAGCGCATCAGCCGGGCCGTCGTCGCCGGGTCCAGCATCGACTGGCCCGAGGCGACCGTGCGCACCGCGGAGACCAGGTCGGAGCCCTTGATCTGCTTGAGTACATAGCCCGAGGCCCCGGCCATGATGGCGTCGAGCAGGGCCTCCTCGTCGTCGAACGACGTCAGCATCAGCGCCGCCAGCTCCGGCATCCGGCTGCGCAGCTCGCGGCAGACCGAGATGCCGTCCCCGTCCGGAAGCCGTACGTCCAGAACGGCCACGTGCGGCCGGACCGCCGGAGCCCGCACCAGCGCGTGCTCCACGTTCTCGGCGTCCCCGACGACCGTGATGTCCGGCTCGGCCTCCAGCAGGTCCGCGATTCCCCGTCGGACGACCTCGTGGTCGTCGAGCAGGAAGACGCGGATCGGGTCCTGCGCGGTGAAGGTGCGTGCCTCGGCCATGTCGACCCCTTGTTCCCCGGATGTATGGCGCACGGACTGCGGGCGTGCGTCACGACGATCATCACTCGCCGGGGCGGGACGCACTAGGGCCGACCGGCCCCACTCGTGCGCTCGGAGGACCGGTAGCCCCTCCCGAATGCGAGGCCTTGGTGAGACCTTTTATATGTGTCCGTCCTCATTGCGCCCGTGAGGGGGTGTGACCGATGCGGAAGGCCAGACACGCGAAGGTCCTGGGGTGGCGCTGGCGCAGCAATCCGCTGCGGCGGCACAGCGATGTGGTGGAGGCGTGGATCGTCCTGCTCGCCTGGACGGCGGCCACGGTTCTCGCGGTCCTCGCGGGGGTCGTCGGGGCGCAGGGGGCGCAGCGGGCGGTGGAGCACGACCGGGCAGGGCGCCTGCCGGTGTCCGCGGTGCTCGTCAAGACCGTGCCCGGCAGCGGACGGGACGTGGTCACCGGCATCAGGTACGACAGGGTGCTGGCGACGGTGCGCTGGACGGACCGCAGCGACGGGAAGGCGACCGTGCGGACAGGCACGATCGACGTGAAGCCCACGGCGAAGCCGGGCAGCACGGTGCCGGCGTGGACCGACGGGCACGGCCGGCTGGTGTCGGCACCCGTGGGCCGTGCCGAGGCGATGACCCGTGTGGTGCTGGCCGGCACCGGAGTCGCGCTGGTCGCCGGGATGACCGTGCTCGGCGTCGGTCAGATGGTGCGGCTGCGCGTGCAGCGGCGGGCCACCGAGCGGTGGGGCGCCGAGTGGGAGCGGGTCGGACGGCGGTGGGGGCACACGACAGGCTGAGGCGTGGAGGTCACTCTGCGGTCCGGTCCGGCCCGTCCAGGGCGAACCGCACGTCCACGACGCCCTCGACGGCGCGGACCAGGCGTGCGGCCACCGGTACGAGGGAGGTGTCGCGAACCCGGCCGCCGAGCGTCACGACGCCGTCCCGCACCTCCACGAGCACGGTTGACGAAGGCGTCGGGAAGAGGTAGGACACGACCTCCCGCCGCACCTCCTCGGCGATCTCCTCGTCGTCGCGCAGGAACACCTTGAGCAGGTCCGCCCGGCTGACGATGCCCTCCAGACGCCCCGACTCGTCGACGACCGGCAGCCGCTTGACCCGGGCCCGCGCCATGGTCCGCGCGGCCTGCGCGAGTGTGGCGTCCGCGCCGACGGTGAGGGCGGGGGCGGTCATGAGCTCTCCGGCGGTGACCGAGCCGGCCTTGGCGAGGTCGGACAGCCGCCGCAGCTGTGTGTACCGGTCGGGATCGCTGTCGCGGAACTCCTCCTTGGGGAGCAGATCCGCCTCGGAGACGATCCCCACGACCCGCCCCCCGCCGTCCACCACGGGGACCGCGCTGACCTTGCGGTCCTGCAGGGTCCGCACGATGTCCTTGAAGGCGGCGGCGCGGTCGACGGCGGCGACGGTGCGGGTCATCACGTCGCTCACGATGTGCGGGGCAGCGTTCACCGCAGGCTCCCGCTGCCGTACGGGGCGTACAGGTCCAGCAGCCGGACGCGGGCCGCCTGCAGGCGGTGGGCCACGACCTCGCCCACCCACCGGGCGACGGTCCGGCCGAACTCGGGGTCCTCCTGGCAGATCTCCCGTACGGCGGCGGCATCGAACTCGTACGCCCGCAGCGGGGAAGCCGCCTCGGCGCCGAGGTGCCAGGTGTAGGGGGCGAACAGCCAGGACCAGCCGATGAGTTCGTTGTGTCCGAGGGACTCGATGACGGCCGGTCGGCGGCCGGGCACACGCATGTCGAGGTTCACCGTGCCGGTACGGATGATCCAGAACCGGTCGGCGCGGCCGCCCTCCTCGAAGAGCCGGGTGCCCTCGGGGAACGAAACCTCCCGGGCGATCCCCATCAGCCGCTGCCGCTGTTCGACAGCCAGCGCCCGCGGCATGCTCGTGGTGGCGGGAGCGTTCATGACGTGCCTCCAGTAAGGCGTACGGAACTGCCACTCCCAGCGTGTGCGCGCGGCCGGGCACGGGCCATGGGCCACCCGGCCCCACGGCCGGGCCACCCGGCGGCCGGCTCCACCCCTGTGGCACCCTGTGCCACCCCTCGTAGCGCGGTTCGATGATGGTGAGAGAGCGATCCGGCGCAGCGGAAAGGGGTGGAACATCATGGGTACGAGCCTGACTCCGGAGTTCTGGCGGCAGTTCGCCGTCCTCCTGGTGGCAGCGATGGCCGTCACCTTCGTGCTCAGCGCGGCGCTCGACGCGCTGTACTTGCGCTCGGTGTGGCGCCGTGCCGCGCGGCGGCAGACGGGCACCGGGACACCGGGGGCCACGCCACTGCCGGAGCGGCCTGTCGTGCGCACGCCCGTGAAGAGCTGAAGGGTCTATCCCTTGCCGTCCCACTGACGGTACGCGGTCACGGCGGTCGGCAGCGTGGGAAAGATCAGGTCCCTGCCCACCGCCTGCGCAAGCCCGTACGCCTCCAGGTCGTCCAGCAGGTCCTGCTTCACCCGGGCGAGGGCGAACACGATGCCGCGGCGGGTGAGTTCGCGGCGGAGTTCGTCGACCGCGTCCAGGGCGGTGATGTCCACCTCGACGTTCGCCTCGGTGTTGAGGACGAACCAGCGCACCTGCTCGGTCTGTTCGTCGACCGCGGCCAGGGCGCGGCGGTGGAAGTCCTGGGCGTTGGCGAAGAACAGCGGTGAGTCGTAGCGGTAGACGAGCAGGCCGGGGATGGTGCGGGCTTTCGGGTAGTCGTCGACGTCGTGCATGCCGGCCAGGCCCGGCACCAGCCCCTCGACGGCGTCGTGCGGGCGGGCCACCCGGCTCAGCAGCTCGGCCACGGACAGGCCGACGGCGACGATCACGCCGTAGAGGATGTCCAGGGTGAGCACCCCGGCCAGGCAGCCGAGGGCCAGCAGCAGTTCGCGCCGGCGGAAGGATGCCAGGCGGCGGAAGCCCGCGAGGTCGATCATGCGGACGGCCGCGTAGACGACGAGGGCGCCCAGGACGGCCGACGGCGTACGCGTCAGCAGGGGGCTGAGGAAGAGCAGGACGGCGAGCACCGCCACGCCCGCCACCAGCGAGTACCCCTGGCTGCGGGCGCCCGTCGACGAGGCGAGCGCGGTGCGGCTGGCGCTGCTGCTCACGGGGAATCCGTGCAGACAGCCCGCCCCCAGATTGGCCGCGCCAAGCGCCAGGAACTCCTGGTCGGCGTCGAGTGGTGGGCCTTCGTCGTCGCCGCCGGTGAAGGCCCGTGCGGTGAGGATGAAGTCGGTGTAGGCGACGAGCAGGACGCCGAGCGCGGGCAGCACCAGGTGCGGCAGCTCGGTGAGATCCGGCATCGCGAAGCCGGGCAGCCCAGCCGGGACGTCGCCGATCACCTTGATGTCGAACCGCTCGTCGAGGTCGAGGGCGACCACGGCGCCGGTGCCCAGCACGACTGCCAGCAGCGGGCCGGGGACAGCGCGCTGCAGCCACGCCACCGTGAACAGGAAGGCGAGCGTGACGGCGGAGAACAGCACGGTGGCCGGGTGCGCGTCCCCCAAGTGCCGTACGAATGACCACAGTTGGGGGAAGAACCGTGAACCCGTCATGGGCACGCCGGTGAGCTTGGGGAGCTGGTCCACGATCATGATCAGCGCCACGCCCGCCAGATAGCCGATCAGGACCGGGCGGGAGAGCAGGTCGGCCACGAAGCCCAGGCGCAGCAGCCGGGCCGCCAGGCACAGCAGGCCCACCGTGACGGCGAGGGCCGCGGCGACCGAGGCGTAGCGGTCGGGGTCCGCGCCGGCCAGCGGGCCCACCACGGCCGCCGTCATCAGCGCGGTGGTCGACTCCGGGCCCACCGACAGCAGACGCGACGAGCCGAACACCGCGTACAGGGCGAGCGCGGGCAGGATCGCCCACAGCCCGGCGACCGGCGGCAGACCGGCAACGCCTGCGTAGGCCATGACCTGCGGCACGAGATACGCGGCCACCGTCACCCCCGCCAGCAGATCGCCGCGCAGCCAGGAGCGGCGGTAACCGGCCAGCGCGACGATCCCGGGCGTCAGACGGCGCCACCACGAGGCGTGCCCGCCGGAGCCGTGGGACATGGGTCTCCTTTCGCCGCTTCCTCAAAGGATGCCCTCGCCTGCGGCGACGGACCCGCCGCGCCGCCGCGTTGGGCCGGTCGGCCGCGGTCGGGGACATGCGGCCCCTGCAACAGCGGCCCCCCTGCCACCGAGGCTGGAGGCAGAGACCCGATTCGGAGGCATGTCATGGTGCGCACTGTTGTCGCAGGGCTGGACGGCTCGTCGGAGAGCCGGGCCGCGGCGGAGTGGGCGGCTCGCGAGGCGAAGCTGCGCGGCCTGCCGTTGAAGATCGTCCACGTGTGGGAGCCCGTGCCCGAGCCCATGGCCCAGGCCCCGCTGCTCGGCGCCGAGACCCAGCAGCACTGGAGTGAACGTATTCCCCGCGAGACCCTCGAGGGCCTCCGGCTGCGCCATCCCGGCGTCGAGGTGACCATGGAGCAGTCGAGCGGCCGACCCGCCGAGATCCTGGTCAAGGCCGCTGAGGACGCCGAACTGCTCGCCCTGGGCTCCCGCGGGCTCAGCGGCATCGGCGGGTTCATGGTCGGCTCCGTCGGCCTCGCCGTCGTGGCCCACACCGAGCGCCCCGTGGTCCTGGTCCGCGCCGGTGAGCAGGCCGCGGACGAGCACCAGGAGGACCCGGCGGGCATCCCGTCGGCCGCCACCCCGTACCGGCCCGTCGTACTCGGCCTCGACCCCGCCGGCCCGGACGATTCGGTGATCGAGTTCGCGTTCGACGCGGCCGCCCGTCGTTCCGCCGTCCTGCGGGCCGTCCACGGCTGGAACCTGCCGCCGTACTACGCCTACGGCCTGTCCGCCGACCCGGAGTTGTACGACGAGATCACCCGGGAGCAGTCCGCCGCCCTCGCCGCGGCCCTGCGCCCCTGGCGCCGGAAGTACCCCGACGTCGAGGTCCTGGAGGAGTCCCGGGCCGGAAGCGGCGCCGACCGCCTGGTCTACGCCTCGCACGAGGCCTCGCTGGTCGTCGTCGGCCGCCGCATCCGGCGCAGCCCGCTCGGCGCCCACATCGGTCCCGTCACCCACGCCGTACTGCACCACGCCACCGCCCCCGTCGCGGTCGTCGCCCACAACTGACGCCCACTCCCGAGGAGTTGAACCCATGAAGGCAGCGGTCGTACGAGCCTTCGGTGAGCCCCTGGTCATCGAGGAACGCCCCGACCCGGAGCCCGGCCCGGGCCAGGTCCGCATCCGTCTCGAGGCCTCCGGACTGTGTCACACCGACATCCACGCCGCCCACGGCGACTGGCCCGTCAAGCCGAACCCGCCGTTCGTGCCCGGCCACGAGGGCGTCGGCCTCGTCGAGAAGCTCGGCGAGGGCGTCACTCATTTCGCCGTCGGACAGCGGGTCGCCGTGCCGTGGCTCGGCCGGGCCTGCGGGCGGTGCGAGCACTGCCTGTCCGGCTGGGAGACGCTGTGCGAGCAGCAGATCAACACCGGATACGGCTGCGACGGCGGCTACGCGGAGAAGATGCTCGCCTGGGCCGACTTCGCCCAGCCGGTCCCCGACGGCGTCAGTGCCGTCGACGCCGCCCCGCTGACCTGCGCCGGCGTCACCACCTACAAGGCGCTCAAGGTCGCGGACGTCAAGCCCACGCAGCTTGTCGCGATCTCCGGCATCGGGGGGCTCGGTCACCTGGCGCTGCAGTACGCCAAGATCGCCGGAGCCACCGTCGCGGCGATCGACGTCACCGACGAGAAGCTCGAACTCGCCGCGGAACTCGGCGCCGACCTCGTCATCGACGCCCGCAAGCAGGACGTCGGCCAGGTGCTCAAGGAGCACGGCGGCGCCCATGCAGCGATCGCCCTCGCTGTGAACGAGGCGGCGTTCAGCGCCGTCAACTCCGGCCTGCGGCGCGGCGGGAAGCTGGTCATGGTGGCCCTGCCCGCGCACGGCACCATCCAGGTCCCGATCTTCGACACCGTCCTGAACGGCACCTCGGTGATCGGCTCCATCGTCGGCACCCGGCAGGACCTCGCCGAGGTCTTCCAGCTGCACGCGGCGGGCCGCACCAAGGTCATCCACGAGACCCGTCCGCTCACCGCCGTCAACGAGTCCATCGACGAGGTGCTGCGCGGCCAGGTCAAGGCCCGCATCGTGTTCGAGTTCGGCCAGGAGGGATGACGACGATGGACCAGCCGCTGGTCGTGGGCGCGGACGGTTCCGAGCCGAGCCTGCGGGCCGTCGACTGGGCGGCCGACGAGGCCGCCCTGCGCGGGGTGCCGCTGCGGGTGGTGTACGCCTCCTTGTGGGAGCGCTACGAGGGCACCGCGCTTTCCGCAGACCTCGCGAAGCCGTCCGAGGACGTGCTGGCCGACGACATCGTCGAGGCTGCCGCCCGGCGGGCGCGCGACCGCCACCCGGACCTGAAGATCTCAGCCGAAGTCCTGCCGGAGGAGCCCGAGTACGCGTTGGTGAGCGAGGGGCGCCGTGCCTCCGCTCTGGTGGTGGGCACCCGCGGCCGCAGCGGACTCGCCGAACGGCTGCTGGGCTCCGTCAGCCTGTCGGTGGCCGCGTACGCCGACTGCCCGGTGATCGTGCTGCGCGGCGGCCATGACAACCGGGCCACGCCCGGGACCCGCGGCCGCGTCCTCGTGGGCGTCGGCGAGGAAGCGAAGGACTCCCCGGCCGTGCGCTTCGCGGTCGAGGAGGCGAGGCGCCGCGGGGTGCCCCTGGAAGCCGTACGGGCATGGCGGTGCCCCGCGCACGAAAGCACCGATCACCCGCTGATGGCCGGGGAACCCGCCCGACTGCACCACGAGCGGGCGGTCGAGGCGCTGGAGGAGGCACTGCAGGACCTACCGGCCGACGTCGAGGTGCACCGCAGCACCGTCGAGGGCCACGCCCGACGGGTGCTGGTGGACGCCTCGCACCGGGCCGATCTGCTGGTCGTCGGGGCCAAGCGGCGCGACGGGCACTTCGGGCTCCAGCTCGGCCGCGTCGCCCACGCGGTGCTGCACCACTCCGCCTGCCCGGTCGCCGTCGTACCGCAGCGGGCGTGACCGGGTTACAGGCTCGCCGCGTGATCGGGGACGTAGGTCTGCAGATCGCGCGGCGGGCGCTCGTAGCCGGTCGACGGCGGCCTCGGTGGCAGCTTCAGCACCGGCGGTGTCACCTCGTGATAGGGGAGGGTGCTCAGCAGGTGGGCGATCATGTTCAGCCGGGCGCGGCGCTTGTCGTCGCTCTCGACGACGTACCAGGGTGCCTCCCGGACGTCCGTGTGCACCAGCATCTCGTCCTTGGCCCGGGAGTACGCCTCCCAGTGGGTGATCGACTCCAGGTCCATCGGGGAGAGCTTCCAGCGCCGCACCGGATCGTCCAGCCGGCGCCGGAAGCGCTCCTGCTGCTCGGTGTCGCTCACCGAGAACCAGTACTTGCGCAGCAGGATCCCGTCCTCCACCAGCATCCGCTCGAAGATCGGGCATTGCCGCAGGAAGAGCTGGTACTCCTCCTTGGTGCAGAAGCCCATCACGTGCTCGACGCCGGCCCGGTTGTACCAGGACCGGTCGAAGAGCACGATCTCCCCGGCGGCCGGCAGATGCTCCACATACCGCTGGAAGTACCACTGGGTGCGTTCCCGCTCGGTCGGCTTCGGCAGCGCCGCGATCCGCGCCACGCGCGGGTTGAGGTACTCCGCGGCCCGCTTGATGGTGCCGCCCTTGCCCGCCGCGTCCCGCCCCTCGAACACGACGACCAGACGGGCGCCCTCCGCGCGCACCCATTCCTGCAGCTTCACCAACTCCGTCTGCAGGCGCAGCAGTTCCTTCTCGTACGTCTTGCGCGGCAGTGTCGCCGCTTTCTTGCCGGCCATGCCGTCTCCACCGCCCGATGAGCCACGTCGCTGACTTCCGGAGTCACTCATGCCCAAGGTCGAACACCTGGACGCCACCGTACTTTCCGACGAGGAGCTGCGCACCCTGGACGCCCACTGGCGGGCCGCCAACTACCTGGCCGCCGGGCAGATCTACCTCATGGCGAACCCGCTCCTGCGCGAGCCCCTCAGGCCCGAGCACATCAAACCGCGGCTGCTCGGCCACTGGGGCACCTCACCCGGCCTGAACCTCGTGTACACCCACCTCAATCGCGTCATCAAGGCCCGCGGCCTGGACGCCCTGTGCATCTGGGGACCCGGTCACGGCGGCCCCTCCGTGCTGGCCAACTCCTGGCTGGAGGGCACCTACAGCGAGACGTACCCGGACGTGGCCCGGGACGCGCCGGGCATGGAGCGGCTGTTCCGGCAGTTCTCCTTCCCGGGCGGTGTGCCCAGCCATGTCGCGCCGGAGACACCGGGCTCGATCCACGAGGGCGGCGAACTGGGCTACTCCCTCTCGCACGCCTACGGCGCGGCCCTCGACAACCCGAACCTGCTCGTCGCCTGCGTGATCGGCGACGGCGAGGCGGAGACCGGGCCGCTGGCCGCCTCCTGGCACTCCGACAAGTTCCTCGACCCGGTGCACGACGGAGCGGTCCTGCCGATCCTCCACCTCAACGGCTACAAGATCGCCAACCCGACGGTGCTGTCCCGCCTGCCCGAGCACGAACTCGACGAGTTGCTGCGCGGGTACGGTCATGTGCCGATCCATGTCACCGGCGACGACCCGGCCACCGTGCACCGCGCGATGGCCCTCGCGATGGACGACGCCCTGGAGCGCATCGCCGCGCTGCAGCAGTCCGCCCGCGAGGACGGTGTGGCCGAGCGCTCGCACTGGCCCGTCATCGTCCTGCGCACCCCGAAGGGCTGGACCGGCCCCGCCGAGGTCGACGGCGTCCCGGTCGAGGGCACCTGGCGCGCCCATCAGGTCCCGCTGGCCGCCGTGCGCGAAAACCCGGAGCATCTGCGGCAGTTGGAGGCGTGGCTGCGCTCGTACCGCCCCGAGGAGCTGTTCGACGCCGACGGCCGGCCCGTCGCCGACGTCCTCGCCTGCGTCCCCGACGGAGCCGGGCGGCTGGGTGCCACCCCGCACGCCAACGGCGGCCTGCTCCTGCGCGACCTGCCGATCCCGGACCTCGACCGCTTCGCCGTGCCCGTGGACAAGCCGGGCGCCACCCTCCACGAGCCCACCCGCATCCTCGGCGACCTCCTCGAACAGGTCATGCACGACACCGCGGCCCGCCGCGACTTCCGGGTGGTGGGCCCCGACGAGACCGCCTCCAACCGGCTGCAGGCCGTCTTCGACGCCAGCGGCAAGGCCTGGCAGGCCCGGCACCTTCCGGTGGACGAACACCTCGACCGGCACGGCCGGGTGATGGAGATCCTCTCCGAACACACCTGCCAGGGCTGGCTGGAGGGCTATCTGCTGACCGGACGGCACGGGCTGTTCTCCTGCTACGAGGCCTTCGTCCACATCGTCGACTCCATGGTCAACCAGCACATCAAGTGGCTGAAGACATCGAGGCAGTTGCCGTGGCGCGCCCCCATCGCCTCCCTCAACTACCTGCTCACCTCGCACGTGTGGCGCCAGGACCACAACGGCTTCTCCCATCAGGACCCCGGGTTCGTCGACCACGTCCTCAACAAGAGCCCCGAAGTCGTACGGGTCTACCTGCCGCCGGACGCCAACACCCTTCTCTCGGTGGCGGACCATGCCCTGCGCAGCCGCGACTACGTCAACGTGATCGTGGCCGGCAAACAGCCCTGCTTCGACTGGCTGTCGATGGACCAGGCCCGCGCCCACTGCGCGCGCGGAGCCGGCATCTGGGAGTGGGCGGGCACCGAGAACGGCGGCGAACCGGACGTCGTGCTGGCCTGCGCCGGCGACGTGCCCACCCAGGAGGTCCTGGCCGCCGCCCAGCTGCTGCGCCGGCACCTGCCGGACCTCGCGGTCCGTGTGGTCAACGTCGTCGACATGGCCCGCCTGATGCCCCGCGAGGAGCACCCGCACGGCATGAGCGACTTCGAGTACGACGGCCTGTTCACCACCGACAAGCCGGTGATCTTCGCCTATCACGGCTACCCGTGGCTGATCCACCGCCTCGCCTACCGGCGCACCGGCCACCCCAACCTGCACGTCCGCGGCTACAAGGAGTCCGGCACCACGACCACCCCGTTCGACATGGTCGTCCGCAACGACCTCGACCGCTACCGCCTGGTCATGGACGTCATCGACCGCGTCCCGGGCCTCGCGGTGCGCGCGGCAGCCGTACGCCAGACGATGGCCGACGCCCGCACCCGCCACCAGGCGTGGATCCGGGAGCACGGCACGGACCTGCCGGAGGTCGCGGACTGGACGTGGAACTCCTGAGACCCGGCCCTCACCGGGGGCCGACCGGCCCACCTTCGGCCCCCGGACAGCCCATGTGAGCGCTGCTCGTTCCGGTGGACGCTCGAAGTGTCGAGAGACCTGGAGGGGATTTCGTCATGGCGGACGACGCGCTCACCCGGCCCCTGGCCCACGCTCTGCTCGCGGACGGTACGACCGTGTGCATTCGGCCCGTGCTCAGGAGCGACCACGATCAAGTGCAGGGGCTCTACGAGGAGATGTCGGCCGAGAACCTGCGGCTGCGGTTCTTCTCGGCCAGTCGGCGCTCCGCCGCCCTGGCCGCCGACCGGGCCTGCGCGCCGCCTCATGCCGGGTACCGGGCCCTGCTGGCCGAGACGCCGGGCGGGCTGATCGGCCTCGCCGAGTACGACACCGGCGGGGCCGGCACCACGGCCGAGATCTCCATCGCGGTCGCCGACGGGCTGCACCACCGCGGCGTCGGCACGCTCCTCGTCGAGCACCTCGTGTCGGCCGCCCGCGCCGAGGGCGTCACGGCCTTCACGGCCGACGCGCTCAGCGAGAACCGCGAGGTGCTGCGGCTCTTCGCCGACCTCGGCCTGCGCACGGCCCGCCGCTTCGAGGGTCCGGAGGTGCGCTGCACCATCGCGCTCGACGACAGCGAGACCTATCTCTCGGCCGTGGAGGAACGCGGCCGCGCCGCCGACGTCGCCAGCCTCGAGCCGCTGCTGCGACCCCATGCGGTGGCCGTCGTCGGCGCCGGACGCAAACCGGGCTCCGTGGGCCGGGCCATCCTGCACCACCTGACCTCGGCCGGGTTCAACCGGCGTCTGTTCGCGGTGAACCCGGCCGCGACCGCGATCCTCGGCGTACCGTCCTACCCTTCGGTCGCGGTCCTTCCCGTGACGCCCGACCTCGCGGTCCTCGCGGTCCCCGCCGCCGGGATCCCGGAGACCGCCGAGGAGTGCGGCAAGGCAGGCGTACGAGCGCTCCTGGTCGTCACCGCGGGCCTCGACGCCGACCAGGGCCGGGCGCTGATGGAGACATGCCGCACCTACGGCATGCGCCTCGTCGGCCCCAACTGCCTCGGCATCTCCCACACCGACCCGGGACTGCGCCTCGACGCCACCTTCGCCGCGGGCCATCCGCGCCCCGGCACCGCGGGCGTCGCCGTCCAGTCCGGCGGCGTCGGCATCGCCCTGCTCGACGGGCTGTCCCGGCTCGGTATCGGCGTGTCCTCGTTCGTGTCCCTGGGCGACAAGTACGACGTCAGCGGCAACGACATGCTCCAGTGGTGGGAGAGCGACGGCCGCACCGACCTCGCCCTGCTGCATTTGGAGTCCTTCGGCAACCCGCGGGCCTTCTCCCGCACCGCCCGCCGCGTGACCCGCCGCATGCCGGTGCTGACCGTCGACGCCGGCCGTACCGACGCCGGCCGGCGCGCCGCAGCGTCGCACACCGCGGCCGCCGCCACCCGCACCATGACCCGCGGCGCCCTGTTCACCCAGGCCGGCATCACCGCCACCCGCTCGGTCGGTGAACTCCTGGAGACCGCCGCCCTGTTGCACTCCCAGCCGTTGCCCGCAGGCCCCCGCGTCGCGATCGTCACCAACGCGGGCGGAGCGGGCGTACTCTCCGCCGACGCCTGCGCCGAGGCCGGACTCACCCTGCCGCCGCCCACCCCGGAACTCGTCGACGACCTGCTCGCCGTACTGCCCGAGGGCGCCGCCGTCGGCAACCCCGTCGACGCCACCGCCGCCGTCTCCGAAGAACAACTCACGGACTGCGTGGACCGGATTCTGCGCCACGCCGGTGTCGACGCCGTCCTGGTGGCCCTGGTCCCCACGGCGGTCGCCGAGGCAACCGGCGACGACCTTGTACGAGCCCTCACGCGCGCACCGTCCCGCGGCGCCAAGCCGCTTGCCGCGGTACGGCTCGAACAGGCCCTGCCCGTCGAACTGCTGCCCGCCGAGGGCGGCACCATCCCCTCGTACGCCGAACCCCAGGCGGCAGCACGGGCGTTGGCGCACGCGGCCCGTCGCGCGGCCTGGCTGGCCCGGCCCGCCGGGACCGTCCCCGACCTGGACGAGGTCGACACGGCGCGCGCCCGCTCCGTAGTGGACACTTACCTCGAGGCTCACCCCGACGGCGGCTGGCTCGACCCGCGGACCTGTGCTGAACTCCTCGACTGCTACCGCATCCCCCAGTCGCCGTGGGCCTGGGCCGAGACCGAGGACGACGCCGTCCTCGCCGCCGACCGGCTGCGCGGCGCCGACGGCCGGGTGGTCATGAAGGGGCACTGGCCGGGCCTGCTGCACAAGAGTGCCGAGCACGCCGTCCATCTCGACCTGCGCGGCGATTCCCAAGTGCGCGCCGCCTTCCGGGACCTGGAGACCCGGTTTGCGGGCCTGCTGAGGGGTGTGGTGCTGCAGCCGCTCGCCGACCGCGGCACCGAACTGTTCGCCGGCGTCGTCCAGGACGAGGTCTTCGGACCGCTCGTCCTGTTCGGCCTCGGCGGCACCGCGACCGAAGTGCTCGCCGACCATGCCGCCCGGCTCGCGCCACTCACCGACCACGACGTGCACGACCTGATCACGGCCCCGCGCTGCGCCCCGCTGCTGTTCGGCGCGAACGGCGCGCGCCCCGTCGACCTCGAAGCGCTCGAACAACTGCTGCTGCGGCTGTCCCGGATGGCGAGTGACCTGCCGCAGCTGGCCGAGGCCGACTTCAACCCCGTACTCGCGACACCGGGCGGAGTCAGTGTGCTCGATGCGCGGGTGCGCCTGCTGCCCCGCAGGCCCCAGGACCCGTATCTGCGCCGGCTCCGCTGAGGAGGAAACAGCCATGAAGCACAACAAGGTCGGCTCCGTGATGACCACGGAGGTCGTCCGTGCCGAGTACGGCACCCCGTTCAAGGAGGTGGCCCGGCTGCTCGGAGAGCACCGCATCAGCGGACTGCCGGTGGTCGACGACGACGAGAAGGTCATCGGCGTCATCTCCGAGACGGACCTCATGATCCGCCAGGCCGAGGCGCCGGACCCGTACGAGCCGAAGAAGCACCACCGCCTCGCCGCCCTCACCCACGAAGGCAGGACACGCGCCGCGAAGACCCGGGCCCGCACCGCCGGCCAGCTGATGACCGAGCCGCCCGTCACCGTGCACGCCGACAACAGCATCGTCGAGGCCGCGCGGACCATGGCGCAGCACCGCGTCGAGCGGCTGCCCGTCCTCGACGAAGAGAACCGGCTCGTCGGCATCGTCACCCGCCGCGACCTGCTCCAGGTCTTCCTGCGGCCCGACGCCGAGATCCGCAAGGAGGTCGTCGACGAGGTGATCGTCCACGCCCTGTGGCTGGCACCGCGCAGCGTCGACGTCTCCGTGGTGGAGGGCGTGGTCACGCTCTCCGGACACATGGAACGCAAGAGCGAGACGGAGATCGCCGTCTCCATGACCCGTCAGATCGACGGGGTGGTCGCGGTCGTCGACAAGCTCACCCACCGGCTGGACGACTCGCACGTCCGGCCCGACGAGCAGGCACTGCACGGTGTCGCCGACGACTGGCTGGGCAAGCTGTGAGCTGAAAGGAGGCGGACCGCCATGCCCATCAGCGTGCTGGTCGCCTACGGAACGACCAACGGATCGACCGCGCAGATCGCCGAGGCCGTGGCCGAGGTCCTGCGCAAGGAAGGCCTCACGGCCGACACGGCGCCGGCCGGGTCCGTCAAGGACGTGACACGCTACGACGCCGTTGTGGTCGGCGGCGGACTGTACGCCGGACGTTGGCACAAGGACGCCCGCCGGTTCGTGCGCCGCAACCGCAGCGCACTGGCCGCGCGGCCGCTGTGGTTCTTCAGCAGCGGACCCCTCGACGCCACGGCGTCGGAGCGGGACATCCCGCCCGTGCCCGGTGTACGCCGCACCATGACCCGGCTGGACGCCCGGGGGCACGTCACCTTCGGAGGCTGCCTGGTAGAGGGTGCCAAGGGCCGCATCGCAGGCATGATCCTGCGCAGCGGAAAGGGCGGCGACTTCAGGAACTTCCCCGAGATCGAGGCGTGGGCAGCACGGGTCGCCGGCGAACTGGCGAAGGAGAGGCAAACTACGTGAAGGGCGCGCGGCCCAGCTGAACGGGCAAGCTTCCTCCGGATTGGTGGGAAATTGTCGAAAAACCGGCCAGGTAGAGACTGCTGCTCACCGGCCCTCGACGACGCGAGGGCACGGTGAGCGGCAGCGCGTGGACGGGGGCGGCCGTGGCCGCCGTCACCGCGGGGTATGCACTCTTCTCCCGGCGGCTGTCGACCACCGTCGTTTCGGCGCCCATGGTGTTCACCGCCTTCGGGGTCGCCATCGGACCGCTCGGGCTCGGCCTCCTCGACCTGGAGCACGACGCGGGACCGGTCCTCACCCTGGTCGAGGCGGCCCTGACGCTGGTGCTGTTCACCGACGCGATGTCCGTACGGCGCCGGGACCTGCGCGTCGGCGGGTTCCTCCCCGAACGGCTGCTCGGGATCGGCCTGCCGCTGACCATCGGGGCGGGCTGGCTCCTGGCCTGGCCGCTGCTGCCCGGACTGACCGTATGGGAGCTGGCGCTGGTCGGGACGATCCTGGCCCCGACCGACGCGGCCCTCGGCAAGACCGCGGTCTCCAATCCGAGAGTCCCCGCCCTGGTACGCAACGGCATCAACGTCGAAAGCGGCCTCAACGACGGCATGGCCCTGCCGTTCTTCGTGCTCTTCCTCGCGGCTCTGCCCGGCACCGTGACCTCGCAGGAGGGGGCCGGCGGAGCCTTCTGGCGCGCGCTGGTGCTCAGCACCGCGCTGGGGCTTGCCGTCGGTGGGATCGGCGGATGGCTGCTGCGCCGCTCGCGCGAGCGGGACTGGGTCAGCCGGGACTGGCGGCAGGTGTTCGTCCTGGCCGTGGCCGTGGGGTCGTACACCCTGGCCGTCGTCGTCGACGGGAGCGGCTTCATCGCGGCCTGGGTGGCCGGCTTCGCCTTCGGCGTCTCCTACCGGCAGGAGAGAGGCTCCCGTCGGCGGGACACAGAAGTGGACGCCGCGGCGGGCGATGACGACACCGCCCACCTGGCCGAGCGTCTCGCCGAGCTGCTCGCGTCCGTGAGCTTCCTGGTCTTCGGCGCCGTCCTGCTGGGCCCGACGCTGGAGGATGTCGACTGGCGGATTGTCGTCTACGCCGTGCTGAGCCTCACCGCGGTCCGCATGCTGCCCGTCGCGCTCTCACTGACCGGCAGCGGCCTGGCCCTCCCGACGGTCGCCTACATCGGATGGTTCGGGCCTCGCGGGCTCGCCTCCGTCGTCTTCGGGCTGCTCGTGGTGGAGGAGCACGTCCACGGGGTCCAGCTCATCGGGCGGGTGGTTGCCCTCACCGTCGCGTTGAGCATCCTGCTGCACGGCATGTCTGCCGTCTTCCTGGCGGAGCGGTACGGCGCCTGGCACAAGAAGGCCGCCTCCCGCAGTCCGCGACTGCGGGAGGGCGCGCCGGACGAACCGGACGGCCGCCCCGCCGGCTGACGGGGGCCGGCTCCGACTAGCCGCTGACGTCGTCCCGCCTGACCACGCACAGCCCCCAGATGACGAAGCCGTACAGGGCGATCAGCGTGAGGGACCAGAACGGGTAGTAGGGGACGGACAGGAAATTGGCGATGATCAGCAGCCCTGCGATGCCCACTCCGGCAACCCTCGCCCAGGTGGCCGCGGAGAACAGTCCGACGCTCACGACCATCGCGATGACACCGAGTGCCAGCTGGATCCAGCCCCAGCTCGTCAGGTCGAACTTGAAGACGTAGTTCGGGGTGGTGACGAAGACGTCGTCGTCTGCGATCGCCATGATGCCCCGGAAGAGGTCGAGGGTACCGGCGATGAACAGCATCACGGCGGCGAAGACCGTCAGCCCCGAGGCGGCCGCTTCGGCGCGTGCGGAGCGCCGGTGCGGGGTAGTGGTGGTGGCCATGGCTGGCTCTCCCTTCTTCGTGCGGCCGCGGCCGGCAGCCGCTCATGACCCAGCCTTCATCCCGTCGATCAGTCCGTCGTCACCCCGGGAGGGTGATGATGCCCGGTCAAGCGTCCGACCACCGGCGGGTGCCTCGCCCCGCTGATCAGCAGATACGCGGAAGCAGCTCACCCAGCGGCATCTCCACGATGCGCCGCGCACCCACCAGGGTGCGCACGGTCACCCGCCCGGCCGGTTCCGGCAGCCGCACCTCGCCGATCCGCACCGCCTGCGCGCCCTCGGGCACCGACCGCATGGCGGCCAGCGCCGCCTCGGCCGCCCCGGCGTCGACGAAGGCGACCATGCAGCCCTCGTTGGCGACGACCAGCGGATCCAGGCCGAGCAGGTCGCAGGCGGAGGCGACCGCCGCGGGCACCGGGATCGCGCTCTCCTCGATCTCGACGGTGACCGACGAGTCGCGGGCGATCTCGTTGAGGGCCGCGGCGAGCCCGCCCCGGGTCGGATCGCGCAGCGCGTGGACGGCGGCGCCGAGTGGGGCCAGGGTTCCCACCAGCCGGTGCAGGGGCCGGCTGTCCGAGGAGATGTCGCTCTCGAAGCCGAGGCCCTCACGGGTGCTCAGGACGGTCGTGCCGTGCAGCCCGATCGGCCCGGACAGCAGGACCGCGTCGCCTGGGCGGGCCAGCGCGGCGGACGGGTGCAGCGGGCCGTGCCGCTGCCCGACGCCGGTGGTGTTGATGAACAGCCGGTCGGCGGCGCCACGCCCCACGACCTTGGTGTCGCCGGTGACCACGGGCACCCCGATGTCCTGCGCCGCCTTGCCCAACGACTCCAGGACGGCCCGGAGTTCGGCCAGTGGCAGCCCCTCCTCGACGATCAGGGAGACGGACAGCGCGAGCGGCCAGGCACCCCGCATGGCGAGGTCGTTGACCGTGCCGTGGACGGCGAGGGACCCGATGTCCCCGCCCGGGAAGAAGAGCGGACTGACCACGAAGCTGTCGGTGCTGATCACCAACTCGCGGTATCCGGGCAGCAGCGCAGCGTCCTCCATCGGGCCCGCCGCGCCGCCGAAGGCGGGCAGGACCAGCCGGTCGAGCAGCTCGGCGGTGAGCCGGCCCCCGGCGCCGTGACCCAGCAGGACGACCTCGTCCTCGTTGTGGGGAGTGGGACATTCGATGCTCATGCCGTGCTCCTGGTGGGAGTGCGTCCGGCCGCGTGGAAGGCGGCACAGGTGCCCTCGGACGACACCATCGGCGCGCCGAGCGGATGGCGCGGGGTGCAACGGGTGCCGTACGCGGCGCAGTCGGTGGGCAGCCTGGCCCCGGTGAGGATGGCGCCCGCGATGCACTCCGGGTCCTCGACCGGGCACAGCCCGCCCACGTCGAAGCGGCGGGCAGCGTCGAACTCCCGGTACTCCTCGGCGAGTTCGAGGCCGCTGTCGGGCAGTGCCCCGATACCGCGCCAGGCGCGGTCGGTGACCCGGAAGACCTTGCGGACCGCGTCCTGGGCGTCGTTGTTGCCCGAGCGGCGCACGGCCCGCACGTACTGGTTCTCCACCTCGCAGCGGCCCGACTCCAGCTGCCGTACGGCCATCAGGATGCCCTCCAGCAGGTCCAGCGGCTCGAAACCGGTGACCACTATGGGCACTTGGTGGCGGTCGGCGATGGGCTCGTACTCGGTCCAGCCCATCACCGCGCACACATGCCCCGCCGCCAGGAAGGCCTGCACCTCGCAGTCGGGGTCGTCGAGCAGTGCCGTCATGGCGGGCGGTACGAGGACGTGGCTGACCAGCATCGAGAAGTTCCTCAGCCCGAGGCGGGCCGCGTGCAGCACCGCCATCGCGTTGGCCGGGGCGGTCGTCTCGAAGCCGACGGCCAGGAAGACCACCTCGCGGTCGGGGTGGCCGGCGGCCAGGCGGACGGCGTCCATCGGGGCGTACACCACGCGTACGTCCGCTCCCCGCGCCCGCAGCGACAGCAGGTCGGTGTCCGTGCCGGGCACCCGCAGCATGTCGCCGAAGCTGGTCAGGATCACGCCCGGCTCGGCGGCGATGGCCATCGCCCGGTCCAGGGTCTCGAGCGGGGTCACGCACACCGGGCAGCCGGGGCCGTGGATCATCCGCATCCCGGCGGGCAGCAGCTCGTCGATGCCCTGGCGGACCAGGGTGTGGGTCTGACCGCCGCACACCTCCATGATCCGCCACGGGCGCGTGGCGGTGCGCCGCAGCTCGTCCAGCAGCCGCCGGGCGAGCAGCGGATCGCGGTATTCGTCGAGGTACTTCATCGGTGCGTGAGATCGAGCCGGATGTCCACGACCCCCTCCACCGCCCGCACGGCCCGCGCCACCACGGGTACGAGCATCCGGTCGGGCAGCGAACCACCGAGCGTGACCACGCCTTCGGTCACGCTCACCGTCAGGGGAGTGGTGACCGGGAGCTGTCCCAGGACGCTGCGCCGGATCTCCTGGGCGATCTCCTCGTCGTCCCGGAGGAAGACCTTGAGCAGATCGCTGCGGCTGACCACGCCCTGCAGCAGGCCCACCCCGTCCACGACGGGCAGCCGCTTGACGTGCCGACGGGCCATGATCCGGGCGGCCTCGGCCAGCGAGGCGTCCGCGTGCACGGTCACCGCCGGGGTGCTCATCAGCTCGCCCGCGGTCACCGCGGCCGCCTTTCGCAGAACCGCCGGATCGCCCTCGTCGGTGTCGCGGAACTCCTCCTTGGCCATGAGATCCGCCTCGGAGACCACCCCGACTACCCGGCCCTCGCCGGCCAGCACCGGCAGCGCGCTGACCTTCCACTGGTCGAGCAGCTCGACGACCTCCTTGAAGGACGCCGCGCTGCCCACGGCGACGACGGTGTGCGTCATCACGTCGCTCACGGTGTACGGAGATTCAGGCATCGCAGCCTCCCGAGGTGGCTCCCGAAGTACGGACGACCGTCAGGTCGAGGAAGTGGGTGGAGCACGAGATGCACGGGTCGTGGTTGCGGATCGCCCGCTCGCACAGCGCCGTCAACTCGCCGTCGTCCGGATCGTGTTCGCCGATGGCCCGCTGGGTCAGGTGGCGCAGGTCCTCCTCGATCGCGCCCTGGTTCTGCGCGGTCGGCGGCACGAGCAGCGCACTGGTCACCAGGCCGTCGGCGTCGAGTTCGTAGCGGTGGTAGAGCAGCCCGCGCGGGGCTTCGGTGGCGCCGTGCCCGACCCCGGCGACCGGGGGGACTTCCGTGTACGGGTGCTCGGGCGGCTCGTATCCCTCGATGATCCGCAGGGCCTCGCCGACGGCGTACACCGCCTCCACCGCCCGCACCAGGATCGACCGGAAGGGGTTGCGGCACACGGCGCCCGTGCGCGGATCCCCGAGCCCCGCCTCCGTGGCCGCCTGCAGCGCGACCGGCGACAACCGGGCACCGCCGACCGCGAACCGGGCGAGCGAACCGGTCAGATGCCGCCGCCCGTCGAGCCGCGAGTGCAGCGCGGTGGAGTGGGACACATGAGTCTCGGTGACGTGCTCGGTGAAATCCCGCACCGGGAAGGAGCCGGTGGTGCCGTCCGCGCGCAGGATCGTCGGTGTGCCGCCCTCGATGGCATACGTGTCCGGGTCGGCCAGCGCCAGCAGGTCCGCCTCCACGCGGGCGTCGGGGAACTCGAAGCCGGCCACCCAGCGCACGGTCTCCCACGCGTCGTCGAAAGCCTGCTTCAACTGCTCGGCCAGCGGCCGCAGTTCGGCACGCGTGGGCACCCGGTGGAAGCCGCCCAGGCGTACGTTCACCGGGTGCACGGCCCGCCCGCCCAGCAGCTCCATCAGGGAGTTGCCGGCTTTCTTCAGCCGGAGCCCCCGCTCCACCTCGGCCCGGTGCGTGCGGGCCAGCTCGATCGCGCCCGCCCGGCCCAGGAAGTCCGGCGCGTGCAGCAGATAGATGTGCAGGACCTGGCTCTCGATCCACTCGCCGCAGTACAGCAGCCTGCGCAGATCCCGGATCACCGGATCGACGCTCACCCCGCAGGCGTCCTCGATCGCCGCGCACGCGCTCATCTGGTACGCCACCGGGCAGATCCCGCACACCCGGGCCGTGATGTCCGGCGGCTCCGTGTAGGCACGGCCACGCAGAAACGCCTCGAAGAACCGAGGCGGTTCGTAGATCTGCAACTGTGCCTCGGTGACCGTCCCGTCGTGCACGTGCAGGCGCAGGGCTCCCTCGCCCTCGACCCGGGACAGCGAGCCGACGTGCAGGACACGGGATCCGCGGTGCGTCACGGGTTCAACTCCTTGTCGAATGCGGCGGTGTTGAAGGTGTGCAGGAAACGCAGCACGGCGTCCTCGTCCATGCCGTCGCGGCGCAGCAACGGGATCAGCGCGGGCAGGTTCACCGACCCGGACGGACCGAAGCAGCCGAAGCAGCCGCGCCGGTACGCCGGGCACAGCGCCCCGCACCCGGCATGCGTGACCGGCCCAAGGCACGGCGTGCCGTGCGCGACGGTCACGCAGACCGTGCCGCGCCGCTTGCACTCGAAGCACACGCTGTGGTTCGGGACATCCGGCTTGCGCCCGGCGAGGAACGCGGTGATCACCTCGATGAGCTGACGGCGGTCGATCGGGCAGCCGCGCAGCTCGAAGTCGACGTCCACATGCGCCGATACGGGAGTGGAGGTGGCCAGCGTGGAAATGTACTCGGGGTGTGCGTAGACCGTGCGCCGGTACTCGTCGACGTCCGCGAAGTTCCTGAGGGCCTGGATGCCGCCGGCGGTCGCGCACGCCCCGATGGTCACCAGGTGGCGCGAGGCGGCCCGGATCGCGCGGATCCGCTCGGCGTCCTCCGGCGTGGTGATCGAGCCCTCGACCAGGGACAGGTCGTAGGGTCCCGGCTCCACCGCGCTGGACGCCTCCAGGAAGTGCGCGATCCGCACCTCGCCCGCCAGCGCCAGGAGTTCGTCCTCGCAGTCCAGCAGAGTGAGCTGGCAGCCGTCGCAGGAGGCCAGCTTGAACACCGCGAGCGTGGGAGTGGCGATCGTGGACATCTCACAGCTCCCTTACCGACAGCAGCGGTTCGGCCTGGTCCCAGCCGACCACCGGACCCGCCTGGCACAGCAGCACCGGACCGAGCTGGCAGTGCCCGCAATGTCCGGTCGCGCAGCGCATGTTGCGTTCCAGCGAGACCCGGATCCGTTCGCGGAGCACGCCACGGTGCGCGAGGTCGCGGGCGGTGGCGCGGATCATTGGCTCGGGTCCGCAGACGAACGCGCAGGCGTCCGCCGCCTCGAAGTCCGCCCGGTCCAGCAGCTGGGTGACCAGGCCGACGTCCCCGCGCCACTCGTCGTCGGGCCGGTCGACGGTCACGCCGGTGTAGACGGTGGACCAGCGCGCCGCCTCTTTGAGGCCGATCAGGTCGCCGGGGGTGCGGGCACCGATGAGCACGTTGACGCGGCCGTACCGCGCGGGTTCGGCCAGTGCGCGCAGGATCAGCGGCCGCAGCGGCGCGAGCCCGATGCCGCCCGCGACCACCACCACGTCACGCCCGCGCGCCCGCTCCAGCTCCCAGCCGGCGCCGTACGGCCCCCGCAGCCCCAGGACATCCCCGGCCTGCGCCTCGCACAGCCCCGCCGAGACGGCGCCCACCGCCCGGATCGTGTGCGCGAGACCGCCGGTGGACTGCACCGAGCTGACCGAGACGGGGATCTCGCCGCGCCCGAAGCAGTGCACCATCGCGAACTGACCCGGCTCGAAGTCGGTGAGCGGTTCGGCGAGCGGCTCCAGGCACAGCGTGACCGTGTCGGCGGTCTCCGGCCGACGGGCGACCACGCGGTGGGGCACGGGGACGTCCGTCATCGCGAACCGCCGCTGCCGTAGGGCCCGTACAGATCGAGCAGCCGGGTCCGTGCCGCGTGCAGCCGGTGGGCCAGCACCCGGCCGACCCAGTGCTCGACGGCCCGCCCGAACTCGGCGTCGTCCATGCACATCAGACGGACGGCGACGGCGTCGAACTCGTAGGCCCGCAGCGGGGTCACACTCTCGGCGCCCAGCTGCCACGCGAACGGCTCGAACAGCCAGGACCAGCCGATGAGATCGCCGACGCCGAGCGTCTCGACGACGGGTGGGCGGCGGCCGGGCACATGCATGTCGAGGGCGGCCGTCCCGTCCCGGACGATCCAGAAGCGGTCCGCATGCCCGCCCTCCTCGAACAGCCGGGTGCCGGCCGGGAAGGAGACCTCGCGGGCGACGCGCAGCAGCCGTTCGCGGTGCTCGGCGGGCAGGGCGTGGTTCATGCGCAGGGCGATCGAGGGGGGCATCAGTCCGTCTCCGTTCCGAGTTCGGCCTCCAGCGCGGCGACTTCCTCCGTGATGTCGATGCCGGCCGGGCACCAGGCGATGCAGCGCCCGCAGCCGACGCATCCGGTCGTGCCGAACTGGTCGTGCCAGGTGGAGAGTTTGTGGGTGAGCCACTGCCGGTAGCGGCTGCGCGCCGAGGCGCGGACCGGGCCGCCGTGCAGATACGAGAAGTCCAGGTCGAAGCAGGAGTCCCAGCGCTGCCACCGCTCGGCGTGGTCACCGGTCAGGTCGGTGACCTCCTCCGTGGTGGTGCAGAAGCAGGTCGGGCAGACCATCGTGCAGTTCCCGCAGGTCAGACAGCGCTCGGCGACGTCGTTCCAGCGCTCGGCGGCCAGGCTCGCGCCCATCAGGGCCCGCAGGTCGACCGGGGGCAGCGAGCGGCCCATGCGGTCACGGGCCGCGTCGACCGAGCCGCGGGCCGTGGCCTCGGTGACGAAGTCGGCGGAGCGGTGCGGCACCTGCTCCAGCACCTCGGCGCCTTCTTCGCTGCCGATGCGCACGAGGAACCGGTGCCCGTCCTTGTCGACCACCTCGGTGAGCGCGAGGTCGTAGCCGGGATCGGCGGCGGGCCCGCCGCCCGTGGACACGCAGAAGCAGGTCGCGCCCGGCTCGGTGCATTCGGCGGCGATCAGCAGCGCACGCCGGCGCCGCTGCCCGTAGCCGGTGTCCTCGTGCCGTCCGCCGGTCAGGACGCGGTCCTGGATCGCGATCGCCCGAAGGTCACAGGGGCGGACGCCGAGAAAGGCGTACGACGGGACCTCCGGCTCGCTCGCCGTGAAGGACAGGCCGCCCTCCGGGGTGCGGTCCGCGCTCCACAACTGCTCGCGCTGCGGGTGCAGATACGCCTTCCAGGACTGCGGTCCCGCGCTGTTTGCGAAGGCGGCGTCGTCCGCTCGCCGCACCAGCCGGTACCGCCCGGCGTCCAGCTCGACCCCCCAGCCGTACGGCAGCGTGTCCGCCGAGGTCATCTCCGCCAGCACGATCGCCCCGTCGCGGACGGTCGGCCCGACGACGGTGCGTCCCTGCGCCACCAGAGCCGCGACCAGCGCGTTCAGACCGTCCCGGTCGAGCACGGCCGGGGCTCGGGTGGCGGTCATGACGGTCCTCCCTGTCCGAGGCGGTTCCGTGCTTCCTCCACCGCCAGGTTCGGCCCCGGCACACCGTCCGCGGCAGGGGCTGACCGTCCCTGCCGGGCGGGCCGACCGGATCCCAAAGGGCCGATGGGCCCCTTCCGATGGGCTCCTTCCGGCGGGCCGCTCACGGCAGTGGCTCGCCCAGCTCGCCCTCCACCGCACCCGCCATCGCCCGCAGCACGTCGAGGGTGCGGTGCGCCTCCGCCTCGTCGACCTGGGTGATCGCGAAGCCGACGTGGACGATGACGTACGACCCGACGTCCGCTTCCGGCGTGCAGCTCAGGCAGACCTCGCGCCGGATCCCGCCGAAGTCGACGGTGGCCATGCGCAGGCCGGCGTCGTCGTGGATCTCCAGAACCCGGCCCGGGATGCCGAGGCACATGGGCGTTCACCCCTCCCCGGCCAGCCGCGCGGCTGCCACCGCGGCCTGGCCGTAACTGATGCCGCCGTCCCCGACCGGGACCTGACCGCCGACCAGCACTCGCATCCCCTGCGCGCGCAGTCGGCGTTTCACCTCGGTCAGCAGCAGGCGGTTGACGAAGCAGCCGCCGCCCAGGCACACCGTGCGCGGCGCGCCCTCGTCCACGGCTCGCGCGACCAGTTCCGCGGTGACGATCGCGAGCGTCAGATGGAAGGCCGCGGCCAGCCTGGCCACCGGCTCACCGTCGAGCTGCCGTTCCAGCAGGTCGGCCAGCGTCGGCGCGGAGTCGTACACCCACAGACCCTGCGCCCGCACCACCCGATGGGCCAGCGGCACGGCGTGCTCGGTACCCGCCGCCGCCTCGAGCAGGACGGCGGCCTCACCCTCGTAACCCACCCGGTCGCACAGACCCAGCAGGGCGGCGACCGCGTCGAAGAGCCGTCCGGCACTCGAGGCACGCGGGCAGTTGACGTCCTTGGCGACCATGGCGCGCACGGCGGCGGCCTCGGCCGGATCGAGCCGCTGCGTGAAGGGCCGGGTGAGCCAGGGGTAGGGGTGGGGTGAGCCCAGCGTCTCGGCGCCGAGCAGATGCCCGAGGGCTGTACGGGAGGGATGGCGTACCGCCGCGTCGCCGCCGGGCAGGGGCGCGGTCGCGAACCTGCCCACGCGGCGGTAGCCGCTCAGATCGGCGACGAGGATCTCGCCGCCCCACAGCGTGCCGTCGTCGCCCAGCCCGAGCCCGTCGTAGGCGACGCCGAGGAACCGCCCCCGCACCCCGTGCTCGGCCGCACAGGCCGCCACGTGCGCGTGATGGTGCTGCACCGGAATCCGCCGCCCCGGCTGCGCCTCGGCCCACTGGGTGGAGAGATAGCCGGGGTGCAGGTCGTGGGCGAGGGCGACGGGTTCGATGCCGGTGAGCCGCTTGAGATGGTCGTACGACGCCAGGAACGCGTCGTGGGTCGCGAGATCGGCCAGGTCGCCGGTGTGCGGACCGAGATGGGCCCGGCCGTCCGCGGCCAGCGTGAATGTGTGCTTGAGCTGGGCCCCGGCCCCGGCGACCGGCTCCCGCACAGACAGTGGCAGCGGGGCGGGGGCCAGCCCGCGGGCCCGGCGGACCGTGATCCGGGTCCGGCCCGTGAACTGCACCACGGAGTCGTCGTAGCGGGAGCGGATGGGCCGGTCGTGGGTGAGGAACCCGTCGGCGATGCCGGCCAGGGCGCGGCGGGCCTCGGCGTCGTCGACGGCGATGGGCTCGTCGCTGAGGTTGCCGCTGGTGACCACCAGGGGCCGGTCCAGGTCGTCGAGGAGGAGGTGGTGCAGGCCGGTGGTGGGCAGGAACAGGCCGACGTGGGGCAACCCCGGGTGCACCTCCGGAGCGATCCCTTTCGACGCGCGCCGGGCGAGCAGCACCACGGGACGGGCGGGGGACGTCAGCTCCCGCTGTTCCGTGGCGCCGATCCGCGCCAGCCGGGCGGCCGTGGCGAGGTCGCGGACCATGACGGCGAACGGTTTCGCCGGACGGCGCTTGCGGCGGCGCAGTTCCGTCACGGCCACCGGATCGCCCGCGTCGCACGCCAGCTGGTAGCCGCCGAGGCCCTTCAGCGCGACGATCCCACTGGCGCCGACGGCCCGGACCGCCGCGCGCAGAGCCTCCTCGCCGCGCAGGTCCTCCCAGACCAACCTTGGTCCGCACACGGGACACGCGACGGGTTCGGCGTGGAAGCGCCGGTCGGCCGGATCGCCGTACTCGGCGGCGCACCGCGCGCACAGCGGGAAGCGGCGCATGGTCGTACGGACACGGTCGTAGGGCAGGTCCTCGATGATCGTGGCGCGGGGCCCGCAGTCCGTGCAGTTGATGAACGGGTAGCGGTGTCGGCGGTCGCGGGGGTCTCGCAGCTCATGCAGGCAGGCGTCACAGATCGCCGCGTCGGGCGGGATCTCGCGCGCAGCCCTGTCCGTGACGCCGGGCGCGCTGGAGCGGACCCGGAACCCCCGCTCGTACCCCGGCCGGCGTATGCCGTTGGTGAGGCGGACCCGGCGGACCCGGGCGAGCGCGGGCGCGTCGGCCCGCAGACGTGCCGCGAACTCCTCGATGGCCCGGGGCGGCCCGGCGACCACACCTTCCACGTGCCCGTTGACGTTGGCCACCCAGCCGTCCAGGCCGAGCTCGGCCGCGGTGCGGTACACGAACGGCCGGAAGCCGACGCCCTGGACGATGCCTTCCACATGGAAGCGGCGCACGGTCATGCCCGCCCCCTTGCCGCAGGCTCCCGGTGCCGGGCGACCTCCGACTCGACGGCGCGGACGAGGGGTTCGACGGCGGCCGCGACGGCGGGGGAGAGGCCGGTGCCCAGCGCACTGTCGGCGCCCTCCACGGCGTACACGACGAGACGGCCCGGCAACACGCCCAGAACCCGGGCGAGTTCGACCGCCTCGCCGAGGCCCAGCCCGTGCGAGCTGGTCGTCGGCGGCTGTGCGAGGTGTCCGGCGTCGAGTTCGAGGCGGTGCACACGGCCGGGCGTGCCCGGGTGCGCGTGGGCCGCGTCCACGACCACGGCGAGGTCGGCGCCCTCCCACAGGCCGATCAGCCGGGCGGGGTCCCCGTCGCAGGTGGCGAGCACGGTGCCGGGGGGCAGCGGCCGTTCCCCGGCGCGCTCGCGCAGCCCGGCGAGCACCGCCCAGCCCACACCGTCGTCGCGCCGGAAGTCATTTCCGACACCGATGACGGCGATGCGTGCACGCGGACTCATGCTCCTCACCCTGCGCCGCCGTCATACGGCACCCACAGAGGCCGAACGACCCAACCGTCGGGGCCGACCCTCCCCACCGGGCCTACGACGGCACGACGGCGACCGGACACCGGCAGTGCTCCAGCAGCTCCCGGACCGTGGAGGCCGAGCCGGAACGCCGTCCGACCACCACCAGTTCGGCGCTTTCCGAGGCGTGGGCGAGGGCTTCCACCGGGGTGAACAGCAGGACGTCCTCCAGAACGTCGACGTCCGGGTACTTCGTGCGCCACGGCCGCAGCGCGTCGGACAGCAGCTGCACCTCGTGGTCCTCGAAGGTGGCGCGGTCCTCCTCCAGGACGGGCCAGGGCGAGGCGGCGGCGCGCGGCGGCAGCCTCCAGGCGTACACCGCGCGCAGCCGTACGCCGCGCAGCCGTGCTTCCTCGAAGGCGAAGCCGAGCGCGCCGGACGCCGGCGCCCGGACGTCGACGCCGACGGTCACGCCGGCGGAGGGACCCACACCGGCGCGCTTGCCGGGGACCAGGACCACCGGCCCGGCGGAGCCCGTGGCCAGGGCCGCCGCGGTCGAACCCACGGTGATCCCGGCGCCGTCGCCCTCGCCGCGCAGGCCGAGCACGACCAGCTCGGCGTCCTCGCCCGCGCTGCGCAGGAGCGCGCCCGGAGGCCCGACAAGGCTCGTGCCTCGAACCTTCAACGCCGGGTGCCGCTGAACGAGTTCGGCCACAAGGTCCGCCAGATCGGCACGGTGCGGTCTGCGCTCCACCACGTCCGTGGCGTCCGCCGGCACCACGTGCACCACCCGCAGGGGCAACGCGCGCAACAGCGCCTCGCGCGTTGCCCAGTCGACCGCGGCACGGCTGCCCGCCGACCCGTCCACCCCGGCGATGATCACTCGTTGCATGGTCCGCTGCCTTCCGACCCGTAGGTCTTCCAGCCTGGCCGCCGACCCCCCGCCCGGGCAGGGGCCGAACGGGCCCGGCCTGAGCCCTGGCGGCCCATACCCGCCGGTAGGGGCCGGGACGAGGCTGATGGCGAGGAGCAGACCGAGCGCAGGAGGTGCGCATCATGCTTCCGCCCGTCATCACCGGAGTCGATGGATCGGCCGAGAGCCAGGCCGCGGCCGACTGGGCCGCCCGCGAGGCGGTCCGGCGCGATCGTCCGCTGAAGCTCGTGCACGTCTGGAACTGGCATCCGCGCCAGGAGGACGGCGAGATCGCCACGGCCGCCCAGCGGCATCTGGCCCGCCGCGCCCTGCGCGAGGCGGAGGACCGGATCCGCCGTACCTGCCCCGCAGCCCGTATCGAGGACGAACAGGTCGAGGGCCCCGCGAGCGCCGCCCTGCTGAAGGCGGCCGACCAGTCCGACCTGCTGGTGCTGGGCTCGCGCGGCCTCAGCGGTTTCACCGGCTTCCTGGTCGGCTCGGTCGCCCTTGGTGTGGTGGCACGGGCCGCTCGGCCCGTCGTCCTGGTCCGGGCCGGCGAAGAGGCCGCCGACGAGCATCTCCCGGACGCCCGGGGCGACGGCTCGATCCGGACCCGATACCGGGACGTGGTGTTGGGCATCGACCTCGCCGACCCCTGCGACGAGGTGATCCAGTTCGCCTTCGAGGAGGCCCGGTTGCGCGGAGCCCGCCTGAAAGTGGTCCACGCCTGGCAGCAGCCCTCCCCGATCGGGCTCGGCCCCGGCGACCTCGGCCTCGTGGGCAGCCCCGAGCGGGCCGAGGAGTGGCACGGCTTCCTGACCGCCGTCCTGCAGGTGTGGCGCGACAAGTACCCCGGCGTCGAGGTCGCCGAGACCGTCACCGAGGGCCGGCCCCAGTCGGCGCTGCTGCGTGCCGCCTCCGGCGCGAGCCTGCTCGTCGTCGGCCGCCGCAGCACCGACCGGCCGGCCGGCCCGCGCATCGGGCCCGTCGCCCACGCCGCCATCCACCACGTCGGCTGCCCCGTGGCCGTCGTACCCCACGACTGAGAGGCCGCCATGAGCACACCGACGAAGTACGTGTACGAATTCGCCGAGGGCGGCCGCGACATGGCCGCCCTGCTGGGCGGCAAGGGCGCCGGACTCGCCGAGATGACAAGGATCGGGCTGCCCGTCCCGCCCGGCTTCACCGTCACCACCGACGCGTGCAAGGTCTATCTGGAGACCGGCGAGGAGCCGCCCGAACTCGGCGTCGAGGCCGCCCACGCGCTGGCCGGCCTGGAGCGGGCCATGGGCCGCACCCTCGGCGCAGCCGACGACCCGCTGCTGGTGTCCGTGCGCTCCGGCGCCCGCTTCTCCATGCCCGGGATGATGGAGACCATCCTCGACATCGGGCTCAACGACCGATCGGTCACCGGACTCGCCAAGGCCTCCAGGCAGGAGCGGTTCGCCTGGGACTCCTACCGCAGGCTGATCCAGATGTTCGGGCACACCGTGATGGGCGTGGACGGCGACCTGTTCGAGCAGGCCATCGCCGCGCACAAGACGCACGACCACGACCTCGACACCGGCGAACTCGCCCGGCTGACCGAGGAGTTCAAGGCCATCATCCGCAAGGAGACCGGCGAGGACTTCCCCCAGGACCCCGCCGAGCAGCTCTCCCGCGCCATCCGCGCCGTCTTCGACTCCTGGAACACCGAGCGCGCCCGCGTCTACCGCCACCGCGAACACATCCCCGAGGACCTCGGCACCGCCGTCAACGTCCAGGTGATGGTCTTCGGCAACCTCGGCAACGACTCCGGTACCGGTGTCGCCTTCACCCGCGACCCCGCCACCGGCGCACGCGGCATGTACGGCGACTACCTGCCCGACGCACAGGGCGAGGACGTCGTCGCCGGCGTGCGCGACGCGCTGCCCCTGAACGAGCTGAAGTCGCTCGACCCGCGCTCCTACATCGAACTCGGCGACCACATGCGCACCCTGGAGAACCACTACCGCGACCTGTGCGACGTCGAGTTCACCGTCGAGCGCGGCAAACTGTGGATCCTGCAGACCCGGGTCGGCAAGCGCACCGCCGAGGCCGCCTTCCGCATCGCCCACGACCTGCGCGAGGAACGCGCGATCACCGCCGACGAGGCACTGGTCCGGGTCGACGGCGCCGAACTGACCCGGCTGATGTTCCCCCGCTTCGAGCTACGGCCGACCGACGTGCCCCTCGCCCACGGCGTGCCCGCCTCGCCGGGCGCCGCGGTGGGCGCCGCCGTCTTCGACTCCGCCGAGGCCGTACGGCGTGCCGCGGTCGGCGAGCAGGTGATCCTCGTCCGCCGCGAGACCACCCCCGACGACCTGCCCGGCATGATCGCCGCACAGGCCGTGCTCACCAGCCGGGGCGGCAAGACCAGCCACGCGGCGGTCGTCGCACGCGGCATGGGCAAGGTCTGTGTGTGCGGCGCGGAGGCACTCGGCGTCGACCCGGTCGCGCGCGCGTTCACCACCGGGTCCGGGGTGGTCGTCCACGAGGGCGACACGGTCTCCGTCGACGGCACCGCGGGCACCGTCCACCTCGGCGCGCTCCCGCTCACCGCCTCCGACGTCGGCCGCGCGCTGGAGACCGGCACCGCCGCCGGCCCGCTGACCGAGGCGGTCCTGGGCGCCCTCGCCCACGCCGACTCCGTACGCCGCCTCGAGGTCCGCGCCAACGCCGACACTCCCGAGGACGCCGCGCGCGCCCGCAGCCTCGGCGCGCAGGGCATCGGCCTGTGCCGCACCGAGCACATGTTCCTCGGCGAGCGCAGGGCACTGGTCGAGGCGATGATCCTCGCCCGCGACGACACGGCGCGCGAACAGGCCCTCGCCGCCCTGCTGCCGCTGCAGCGCGAGGACTTCACCGGCATCCTCGCGGCGATGGACGGGCTGCCGGTGACGATCCGCCTCCTGGACCCGCCGCTGCACGAGTTCCTGCCCGACCGCACGGAACTCGCCGTCCGGCTGGCCGAAGCCACCGACCCGGACCCGCGCGACCGCGAGCTCCTCGCCGCCGTCGAGCGCATGCACGAGCAGAACCCGATGCTCGGCCTGCGCGGAGTGCGCCTGGGCCTGGCCGTGCCCGGCCTGATGGCCATGCAGGTACGGGCCGTCGCCGAAGCGGTCACCACCCGCCGGCAGGCCGGCGGCGACCCGCGCGCAGAGATCATGATCCCGCTGGTCGGCACGGTCGAGGAACTGCGCCTGGCCCGCGCCGAGACCGAACGCGTCCTCACCGAGGTCGCGGCCGAGACCGGCACCGAACTCGACTGCCCGATCGGCACGATGATCGAACTGCCGCGTGCCGCCCTGACCGCCGCCCGCATCGCCGGGGCCGCCGACTTCTTCTCCTTCGGCACCAACGACCTCACCCAGACCACCTGGGGCCTGTCCCGCGACGACGCGGAGGCCTCCTTCTTCCCGCTGTACCTGGACAAGGGCATTTTCCAGGTGTCGCCGTTCGACTCGATCGACCAGGAGGGCGTCGGACGGCTGGTGGAGATCGCCGTCGAAGCCGGCCGCTCGGTCAACCCCCGCCTGGAGACGGGCGTCTGCGGCGAACACGGCGGAGACCCGGACTCCATCCACTTCTTCCACCGGGCGGGCCTGGACTACGTCTCCTGCTCGCCGTTCCGCATCCCGGCGGCGCGGCTGGAGGCGGGACGCGCGACCGTGATGGACACGACCAAAACCAGCGACAGCCGATGAGGAGCTGAGCGGTTCATGCCTCGAGGTCGGGTCAACCCCGCGGCCAACCGGTCTATCTCCATGGCGGGTCGTGGGGCGACAGACACGGCCGTTGAGACCATGCGCGCATGGCACCACGGGAAGGCAGCCCCAAGGGTTCGGCAACCGCACGACTCGTTCTCCTGACACTCGCGTCCGGCCAGTTCCTCATGGCCTTGGACAGCTCTGTCATGAACGTCTCGATCGCAACGGTGGCCGACGACGTGGGCACGACGGTGACCGGGGTCCAGGGCGCGATCACCGCCTACACCCTTGTGATGGCGATGTTCATGATCCCCGGCGGCAAGGTCGGCACGCTGATCGGTCACAAACGCGCGTTCATGATCGGCTGTGCTGTGTACGGGTGCGGATCCCTGACCACGGCGCTGGCCCCGAACCTGCCGGTGCTCCTGGTCGGCTGGTCGCTTCTGGAAGGCCTCGGGGCGGCGCTCATCCTGCCCGCGATCGTGGCGCTCGTCGCCGGCAACTTCGGCGTCGAACGCCGGCCCGCCGCCTACGGGCTCGTCACGGCCGCGGGAGCCGTGGCGATCGCCCTCGGGCCGCTTGTCGGAGGCATCGCGACCACCTACTTCTCCTGGCGCTGGGTGTTCGCTGGTGAAGTCGCGATCGTGCTCGCCATCCTGGCCCTCGGCCGCCGTATCGCCGACGCACCGACCGAAGGCCGTTCCCGCATCGATCTCCTCGGCACGGTGCTGTCCGCCGCCGGGCTCGGGGTCTTCGTCTACGGCGTGCTCCGCTCGGACGAATGGGGCTGGTTCCAGCCGAAGCCCGACGCGCCCTCATGGCTCGGGATCTCACTGGTCGTCTGGCTGATGCTGGCGGGGCTGCTCCTGATCTGGCTGTTCCTGCGCTGGGAGGCACGCCTCGTGGAGCGGCGAAGGGAACCACTCGTGGACCCGGCCCTCCTGCAGAACCGGCAACTCACCGGCGGGCTGACGATGTTCTTCTTCCAGTACCTCGTGCAGATGGGCGTGTTCTTCGTCGTACCCCTCTACCTGTCGGTGGCCCTCGGCCTGTCCGCGCTCAAGACCGGCGCCCGCATCCTGCCGCTCTCGCTGACACTGCTGGCCGCCGCGATCCTCATCCCGCGTTTCCTCCCGGATGTCTCGCCGCGGCGGGTGGTGCGGTTCGGGATCCTCTCGCTGTTCGCGGGAGCGGTGGTCCTGATGGCCGCGCTCGACGCCGACGCGGGTGCGGAAGTCGTCACCATTCCCCTCCTGCTGATCGGGCTGGGCATGGGCGCGCTGGCGTCCCAGCTCGGCTCGGTGACCCTGTCAGCGGTGCCGGACGAGCGGAGCGCGGAAGTGGGCGGCGTCCAGAACGCGGTCACCAACCTCGGTTCCTCGATCGGTACGGCACTGGCCGGGTCGGTCCTGATCGCCGCGCTGACCAGTTCGTTCCTCGCCAACGTCGAGCAGAACCCGCAGATCCCGGCCCAGGTCAAGGACAAGGCGGGCGTCGAACTGCAAAGTGGTGTGCCCTTCCTGTCGGACGCTCAGCTCGAGGCCGCCCTCGACGAGGCGGGCGCGAGCACGAAGGTGACGCAGGCCGCGCTCGACGCGAATGCCGACGCACGGCTCGACGGCCTGCGTGCCGCCCTGGCGATCCTTGCCCTCACGTCGCTCCTCGCGATGTTCTTCACCCACCGGATCCCGACGACTCAGCCCCGCTCGACGTAGGCCTCATCGGGCGGTGCTCTACGGGCGTTCGTAGATCTGGAGGACGCCGCCGACGGAGAAGCACAGGGCGCCGACGAGAGTGCCCCAGTTGGCGATGTCGATGTTGACCGGGCTGCCGGTGGCCGGGCGGGTGTACGCGGCGAGCGCCGAGACCATGAACAGGACGGACCCGAGCTGGTTCACCGCGACGATCCACCATCCGAGGCCGCGTGGGAGGAGGCGGGGCCGGCCGTGGCAGACCTCGACCAGGGCGAGGTGGCCGGAGGCCAGGAACAGCACGCAGCCCACCACGTCGGGCACCCAGATCAGACGGTTGACCTGGTGGACGTTCAGGCCTTGGAGGAAGGAATTGAGCAGGTTGACACCGAAGACCAGGGTGCCGGTGAACAGGAGGAAGGCGCTCAGCCAGTCCACCCGCGTGGGCTCGTAGCTCCACCAGCGCCAGCGGCGGGTGACCAGCGCCCTGCCGCCGATCACGTGACGGGGCGCGTTGATCACCTGCAGCAGTGAGACGTACCCGCCGGTGTTGAAGAACAGTCCGCCGACGAAGTAGATCGAGGCGCACTCGGTGGCGTCGCCGGAGCCGAACTGGGCCACGGCGGCGCCGGCCGCGAACAGGGCCCCGCCGATGACGAAGGCGGTCGCGGCGACGGCGTTGAGCCTGCGCAGGCGGCGGACCGAGACCTCGTCGGCACGGGCGTGCAGATCTCCGCCTGCGGTCGGTGTGCGGAGGGCGAGCACTCCGCGTCGTCGTGCGAGCCGTGACTCCCAGACCACCTCGCCGCCACCGGGCAGGCGCCAGGTGGCTCGGGTGGTGAACGGTCCCGCGCCCTCGGTGCGCTGCTCGGGCTGTTCCACGATCCGCTCCCGCGTCCAGAGGCAGCCCCTGCCTCAGTGGTGGAAGCCGGCGCGTTCCGCGTCGCTGGGGCGGCCTTCGTCGAGGTGCTTGATCGCTCTGCGCATGTCGTCGGCGAGGAGTTCGACTTCGTCGCGGTCGACGCCGTGCCGGACCAGGACGCGCTGGATGACCGTCTCCTGACGGTTCGGCGGCAGCGGGTAGGAGGGCACCTGCCAGCCGCGCATCCGCAGCAGGTCGGAGAGGTCGTAGAGGCTCCAGCTCGTCGACGCCGGGTCGGTCAGCGTGTACGAGACAGCCGGGAGTGCGTCTGCGCCGTCGTAGAGGAGGGTGAAGGGGCCCATCTCGCTGATCTGGCGGGCCAGGTGCTGCGCGGTGTCGGCGCAGGACTGGTACACCCGCCGGTACCCCTCGCGGCCGAGGCGCAGGAACATGAAGTACTGGCTTACCACCTGCCCTCCGGGGCGGGAGAAGTTCAGCGCCAGGGTGGGCATGTCGCCGCCCAGGTAGTCGACGTGGAAGACGAGGTCCTCCGGCAGGGCGGACTTGTCGCGCCACAGTGCCCAGCCCACGCCGAGCGGCGCCATGCCGTACTTGTGGCCGGAGGCATTGATGGAGGCGACTCGGGGCAGCTGGAAGTCCCATACCAGATCGGGGTGGAGGAACGGTGCGATGAATCCGCCGGAGGCCGCGTCGACGTGCAGCGGGACGTCGAGGCCCGTCTCCTTCTGCAGGCGGTCGAGCTCGGCTGCGATCTCCGCGACCGGTTCGTAGGTGCAGGTGTAGGTGACGCCGAGGATCGCGACGACGCCGATGGTGTTCTCGTCGACGTACTCGCGCAGTTGGTGCGGCTGCAGGCCGGTCGCTCCGGGCTCCACCGGGACCTGGCGCAGCTCCACGTCGAAGTAGCGGGCGAGCTTCTCCCAGCACACCTGCACCGGTCCGCACACCAGGTTCGGGCGGTCGGTGGACAGGCCGGCGGCGCGGCGGCGGTCGCGCCAGCGCCACTTCAGGGCGAGGCCGCAGAGCATGGCGGCCTCGCTGGAGCCGGTGGTCGAGCAGCCCACGGCATTGGCGTCGTCGCTCGTGCCGGCCGGCGCGTGCCAGAGGTCGGCGAGGATGTTGACGCAGCGCGACTCGATCTCCGCGGTCTGCGGGTACTCGTCCTTGTCGACGATGTTCTTGTCCAGGCACAGGTCCATCAGGCGGCGGACCTCGTCGTTCGTCCAGGTGGTGCAGAAGGTGGCCAGGTTCTGTGCGGCGTTGCCGTCCAGGAGCAGTTCGTTGCGCAGCAGTTGGAAGACCACGGACGGTGGCGCGGGGAACTCCGGCATCGATCGCTTCGGCAGGGGCCGCTCACTCAGCGGCGAGGCGAAGATGTCGACGGCCGGGTCGGCCGCCCGCTCCTGAGCGTTGTGCAGAGCCACCAGTCACCTCACATATCGGTCTCGGATCCGAATCAGACGCTACGGATCGGCCGCGGCTTCGGCATGAGGACGTAGGCCATCTCGGGCACGACTCAGTGAGCCTCGGCCCCCGGATACCGGGCACGGGCCACGCGGCTTCGGCGCCTGCGGCGAAGGACTTTGTGTGCCGGCTCGGCAGCGTGGCGACGGCCAGTGGACAGCCGAGTGGATAGCATCGTCCTGTTATAGGTTGAATCACCTGTCGTGTCCTGATCTCAGGAGGCCCCCATCGCCGGGACGAAATCGGCAGCGGCCGTGCCCGCGCCGGGGAATCAGCCCCAAGAGGCCGACCAGCTGCAGAACATGCTGCGCCGCCCCGAATACCGCAAGGCGCTGGTGTTCTGCGGGCTGATCGGTGTTCCGGTGGCGCTGCTCGCCTTCTGGTTCCTCGTGGCGCTTCACCAGCTGGAGCAGCTGATCTGGACGGACTGGCCAAAGGACCTGGGCTGGAAGCAGGCTCCGTGGTGGTGGGCGCTGCCCCTGATGGCGGTGGCCGGGTTGGTCGTTGGTCTGGTGGTCGCCCGGCTTCCCGGGCGGGGCGGGCACATCCCGGCGGGCGGTCTGCATTCCGGCGGAGTCACCAAGGAGGCACTGCCCGGTGTCCTCGTCGCCGCGCTGGTCGGTCTGCCGCTCGGGGTCGTCCTGGGTCCCGAGGCACCGCTGATCGCCCTGGGCGGCGGTCTGGCGCTGCTCTTCGCGAGCCTGGTCCGGGCGCCCCAGACCGAGGCGAGCACGGCGTTGCTCGGCGCGGCCGGGTCCGCGGCGGCCATCTCGGCGCTCTTCGGGAACCCGGTGGTGGGTGCCGTGCTCCTGATGGAGGTGGCCGGGATGGGCGGGCCGCAGCTGTTCGCGGTGATGCTGCCGGCCCTGCTGGCCAGCGGCGTCGGGGACCTGATCTTCACCGGGTTCGTGCACTGGACCGGTCTGGAGACCGGGAGCCTGGACATCGGGCTGCCCAAGCCGCCGCCGCTCGACTGGGCGGACGTCCTGTGGGTCCTGCTGATCGCGCCGGCCCTCGCCTTCCTCATCCACTGGGTGTTCGTGGGCGGCAGGTTCGTGGCCGGCTTCGTGGCGACCCGGACGGTACGGAACACCATCTTGTGCGCGCTGGGGGCGGCGGGCTCCATCACCCTCTACGCGGTCGCCACCGGCCATTCGCCGGCCGATGCCGCCATGTCGGGGGAGGACGCCCTGGCCGGCCTGGCGCAGGACCCGCATGCATGGTCGGTGGGCGCCCTCGTCGCGGTGCTGGTGTTCAAGGGTCTCGCGTACACGTTCTGTCTGGGCAGCCTGCGCGGTGGCCCCGTCTTCCCCGCCCTGTTCCTGGGCGGGGCGGCCGGTGTCCTGCTGTCGCCGCTGCCCGGTCTGGGGCTGGTGCCGGCGATGGCGGTCGGGATGGCGGCGTCGGTGACCGCGGCCCTGCGGGTGCCCGTGAGCAGTGTGGTCCTGGTCGTACTCCTGCTGGGCAACGTGGAGACGGTGGCGCTGGTGGTGCTGGCCGCCGTGGTGTCCTTCGTCGTGGTCCAGCTCCTGCCGCAGGGGCCGCCCATCCCCGCGTTCAGCGAACCGCCGGCCGGTCGTGCGCGTCGTCCAGGATCGTCACCGCCAGGATGATCGAGACGTAGGTGAAGGCCTGCGGGAAATCGCCCAGTTGCTCACTGCCGGGACCGATCTCCTCGGTGAACAGTGCGACGTGGTTCGCGTGGGATCCGGTGAGGGCTTGCCTCCCTGATCGTTCCTGCTCGCCGTCGCCACGTCCCTCTGCTCGGTGGGGGTCGCCGCGCCGCCCGGAATCGTGGGGATCGTGGGGATCGTGGCCCGGGCGCAGGCCCGGGCCGGTGCTTTCGCCGGCTGAGACGAGGTGCGAGCCTCACTGCAGCAAGTGCTGTTGAACCTCGGCATCCTGATCGTCGTCGGCACCGCCACGCTCCGTTGCGGGCGGGTGATCCGGCGCCGCGTGCACAAGCGGCGGGACGCGCGCGCCACACCGGACACCGCCGGGCCGGCGGGGTGTCACGCGGGCTCGGTGTCCAGGAACTCGCGGATCGCGAAGGCCACCAACACGATCACCGCCGTCCAGATCACGACCATCATGGTCGGGTAGTTCCAGGTGAACAGGACGATCGCGGCCACCGCCAGGATCACGGCCCCGATCCACCCCTTGAAGCGGTGCACGAACCGGCCCACCGCGCCCAGGCGCAGCCCCGCCGAGACGGCCACGTCCCGCCCGGCGCCGATGCCCCTGGTGCAGAAGTGGCGGGTGAGCACGGCAACCCGGGACGGTCCGATGAAGAAGGCCCCGAGGGCTGTGACCAGGGCCAGCGCCCCCACGGCTCGCACGCTGGAGCGCAGGAACCTCACCAGCGAGTCGTAGACGGCACCCGCGGCGTCCGCGTTCGTCCCCGGCGGCAGATGGTCCAGATACACCGTTCGGAAGACGGTCAGGCACACACCCAGCAGCACCATGGCGAGGAACACCCCGATGGCGGCCCCGATCAGCGCCCGTCGGCGATGCGACGCCAGGAACACGCCCGCGGCGGCGATCAGCACCGCGATGACGGGCAGCCAGTTGCCGATGATCTGCAGCACTCTCAGATACGACTTGATCTTGCCGACGTCCTTCCCCTCGACCACGACGAATTCCGTGTGGACGTCGGGGATCTTCGAGGCCAGCGCGAATCCCGAACTGACCAGGCGGTCCTTCACCTGGGCCACGATGGGCCCGACATCGATGGCGACCTGGTTGTTCTTCAGCGTGATCGCAGAGTCGGCCGACCCCGTCAGCGCCTTGTCCACGGCGGTGTGGGCCCGGCGGTTGGCATTGGTCCAGACCGTCTCGAAGGCGCTGCTGGAGACCACCCGCAACACAGTGCTGTGCACCAGCTCTTTCAGACCGCTGTCGATGGGACCGCTCAGGTTGCCGATGAGGTTCGCGGCCTTGGGCGGAACCCCCTTCTCCGACGCCGCGTCACTCAGCTGCGCGACCAGCGCATCCACGTCGATCTGCTTCAGCACGACGTTGGTGACCCGGGTGGTCACTGCCTGCTGGATGTCGGGGTTGGACGCCAGCGGTGCCACGGTTGCGACGTAACGGTCGGTGTCGCGGATGATGCTGTTGGCCCAGACCGCGACCACGGCGAGCAGTGCCAGCACGGACGCCAGGATGATCAGCAGGACCGAACCCAGGGCCCGGAGCCGGTGCTTCGGTTCGTGCCTGGCGCTCTCCAGTTCGCTCACCCGGCGGCGCAGCTCGTCCAGTTCGTGGGCCTTCTGCGGCGAGAGCTCCTGTTCCTCGCCAGGAGTCTCACGGGAGGGCTCCGGCTCTGGCGGGGGCGTGTCGGTGCCTGTCATGTCTTCGAGGAGATCCCGGCGCGGGTCACCTGGCGATCCGGGAGGGGCCGGCGGGGTGACGGGTGCGTCGGCTGCTGTCCGGTGCCGCGATGGCATCAAGGGGCCGACGGGTACCAGAGGTGGCGTTGTGCCTGCCTCGGCCTCAGCTGGTACCGGGGACCACGTAGTAGCTCAGCCACGGGGACTGGCCGGGTGTGAAGCCGACGGTCGCCTGTGTCGCGAGGTAGAAGCTCTCTCCGCCGACCTGACCGCTCTGGTCCTGACCGGCCGGCGTCAGCACACAGGCGGCGTTGGTGAAGAGCCGGATGTCGTAGAGCGTGTGGTTGACCACGCGGTAGGCGCCGCCCGGCAGACGATGGCATGCGTCGACCGCCGGGCTCTGGATCTTCACCTCCCGCTTGGCCGGTGTCGTGTAGACGATCGGGCCCATGGCGGAGTCGGAGCAGCCCGCTGCGGCAAGCAGGAGAACGAGGACTCCGGCCCGGCGGCCGACGTGGCGACGACAGATCATGGCGACGAGTCCTCGTCTGTGCGGGAAGTCAGCGCGAAGCCTGCGGCCTCTTCGGCCACGCTGCCGTGACCACCGGTCTGCGTCATCTGATGCGCGACCAGTCGGATGAATCCCGGAAGGCACCGCGGTGACGACCGGCCAGGTGCCCATGAGCTGTCGTCCCCGCGGGCGGACCCCGGCGCTGACCATGCTGCTGCCGGTCGCAATTCACCGCCGCTCTGTGACGGACACCGTCAACCCCGAGCGACTGCACAGCAACACCTTCTTGCCGCCGGTCACGCAGGCGTCGGCGCACTGCTGGGTGCGCTCCTGGTCGTCTCCGGACCCACGGTGCCCCCGCGCCCGGACCGCAAACAGCTACCGCTGATCACCCTTCGGCCTGCCCCGCTGGTCGGGGGTGCCGTGCGGCGGTGGGCTGAAGGGCTGCGAGGAGGTCGCCGGTGAGACCGGGGAGCCCGCGTGCCGGCCGTGCTGTTCGGGGCGCAGCGCGCCGGGGCTGCCGGACGTCGGCTCGGCACCGGTGCGCAGTTGCTCCAGGCGCGCCGACAGCAGCGCGGTGATCGGGAGCCGGTCACCGTGCGCGCGCTCGTACGTCAGCAGCGTTTCGACCTCGTCGGCGGTCAGGGACCGTACACGGCTCTCGAGCCCGCCGATCGGCAGATGGTCGTAGTCCGGCAGCGGCAGGGTGCCGCGGGCGGGGTCGGTCATGGGTCTCACTTCCTCCCGGTGACGGTGTTCCTCCAGGTGATGGTGCGGACGGGCCCGGCGTCAGCGGATGCCCGGGCCGCCGCTGCCGAACGATCCGCTGCCGCCCTCGCTCCAGCGCCGCCGTGGCCTCGACGCACCCGTCCGGGTCGGCGAGTTGCCGTGCCCGGGCAGCTCGTGCGGGGTCAGCCGGCGATCGCTGCGCGGCACCTCGTCGGGTTCACGGTTCTCCAGCACCTCGCGGACCGGGCCCTCGTCCGGCAGCCGCGGCTGCTCCTCCGGGCGCGGCGGGCCCGGCTCGCGGCGCCGGATACGGGCACCCAGCCAAAACGCGCCGATCAGCAGCGCGACGACCACCACGCCCGCCACGGCCATACCGATCCCGAGTGCGCCGCGGCCTGCGGCGATGTCCATCCATGCGGTACTCATGAGCCCGCGGGTACCCGGGGCGTCCGCCATGAACCGGCCCGCCCCGGCCCCACCGCCACAACCACGGCGAACACCGGGTTTGGCGCGAACGGCAGCGGCTACCCGCCCGGTGTGACATCGACGACCCAGCAGGAGCTCTTCCAGTTCCTGGAGGACCGCTTCGCCTGCGCGCAGGCCTGTACCGAGTGCGCTCGCGCGTGTGCGCTGCGCGCCAGCCTCGTGGATCCGGACGGCACGGAGGAGCAGGAACTCGTACGACGCAAGGGCATCATGTGTGCGGAGGTGTGCGACGCGACGTGCCGGGTGCTGTCCGAGCAGAACCGCCTGGACGAGGCCGGTATGCGCATCCAGGTGGAGTGGTGCCGCACCGTGTGCCTGGAGTGCGCGCACGTCTTCGACCGGCACCCGGGCGCCGAGGACGGCGCGAAGGCCTGCCGGGAGTGCGCCCAGGCGTGCACGGACTTCCTCGACACGCTGAACTGACACCCACGGATGTCCCTGACGACGCTGAACCGAGGCTCCGTTCCCGGAGCCGGCGAACCGACGCCCACGGTGGGGCGCGAATCCGCCCGGCGCCGCAGTGAACCGGCGCTCACTCCGCGGTGCCGAGCGGCCGGCCGAGCCGTACGTTCCACCGCCCCGCCCTGCCGCTGAGCTCCACGGCGGCCAGCGGCGGGACGTCGGCGCGCCAGAACGACGACTCCGGCGCGCCCAATGCCCGTACCACCGCGGCCCGTACGACCTCGGGCTCGACCACGGCCGCGCTCGCGCCCGCCGACTGCGCGGCCGTCTCCAGCCAGCCGGCCACCCGGTCGCACAGCGCCCGCACCGACTCCCCGCCGTGCGGCGCCGATCCGGGATCCGACAGCCACCGGGCCAGCCCCTCGGGATCCCGCTCGCCGACCTCCGCCAGCGTCGCCCCGCGCCAGCGCCCCGCGTCCAGCCCCGCCAACTCCGGCGCGTCCAGGGCGTCCAGCCCGAGCGCACCGGCCGTCTCGCGGCAGCGCACGGTGGGGGAGGACCAGGCCCGCCCGACCGCGGGGACCGTACCGACGGCGGCCTGCGCCTGCCGCAGCCCGGCCGCGTCCAGGGAGCAGCCGTCGTCGAAGCGGGCCTGTCTCAGCGCGGCGCTGATCGCGGGTGAGATCAAGATCACTCGGCTCGTCATGCGTCCACTCCCGTGCTCAACATCCCTTTGCACTCCGCGAATTGGCGGCGAAAGGGTTCCCCGGGGCGCTCGCCGCCCTTCCGTGCGCCCTTGGCCGCGCCTTCGCTTCGCGGTACCGTCTCGTCGATATTGACGACGGCACAGCGGAAGCCGGTGGGAATCCGGCACGGTCGCGCCACTGTAATGCCGGGCACGCACCCTGGGTGCGGGCCGGGCGAGTCAGACCCGCCCGTCGTCCTGTGCACCACCGAGACGGGACGCGAGTTCCCCAGGAGGGCCTGCCATGGCGCAGTCTGTCGCTCAGCCGACCACCACCCCCACTGCCGTACCGGCGAAGCTGCCGATCGGTGCGATCGTCCCCTGGGCGGTCTTCTTCGGCATCCTGATGCTGGTCCTGCTCTACTTCGTCGGCGCCGAGCAGGGCGCCACCTCTGTGATGAGCGGAGAGAACGTCCACGAGTGGGTGCACGACGCCCGCCACCTGCTCGGTTTCCCCTGCCACTGACGGCCGGGGAGCACGCACAGCCCATGAATTCGGCAACCGTCCGCAACCTCCTGGTGCGTGGCATGCTCGCGGGACTCGCCGCGGGCCTGCTCGCCCTCGTCGTCGCCTACTTCCTGGGTGAACCGCGCGTCGACGCGGCCATCGCCTACGAGGAGGCGCACTCCCACGAGCACGGCGTCGAAGCCGTCAGCCGCACGATGCAGTCCACCGCGGGTCTGTCCACCGGTGTCCTCGTCTACGGCATCGCGTTCGGCGGCATCGCCGCGCTCGCGTACTGCTTCGCGCTGGGCCGGATCGGCCGCTTCGGGCCGCGCGCGAGCGCGCTGCTCCTGGCGGCCGCCGGCCTGATCGCCGTGTACGTCGTGCCGTTCCTGAAGTACCCGGCCAACCCGCCGTCCGTCGGCGACCCCGACACCATCGGCAAGCGCACCACCCTGTACTTCCTGATGGTCGCCCTCAGCGTGCTGCTCGCCGTCGCCACCGTGATCCTGGGCAAACGCCTCGCGCCGCGCCTCGGCAACTGGAACGCGACGATTGCCGCGGGCGCCTTCCTCCTCCTCGTCGTCGGGCTGGCGTACGCGTTCCTGCCCTCCTTCAACGAGGTCCCGAAGGACTTCTCGGCCACCCTGCTGTGGCAGTTCCGCCTGGCGGCCCTGGCCGTCCAAGCGACCCTGTGGACCTCCTTCGGGCTGGTCTTCGGGCTGTTGGCGGAGCGGCTGCTGGCTCCCAAAGGGGCCAAGTCGTCGGTAACCCCGGCCGAGGCCCGGGCAACTCCGGTCGCGCACTGAGCACTTCAGCCGCGCACTGAGCAGTTCAACGAAAGGGGCTCCCGGACGACCGGGGGCCCCTTTTCCGTATGCCGCGCCAATCCCCGACGCTCCGCGCCATTCCCAATTTCTGGAACACGTTCTACGGTGTGCGCCGTCAGGACCGGTCCCGGGAGCCTGGAGGCGCCGTGCACCTCGAATACACGCCCGAGCAGCAACGGCTGCGCACCGAACTGCGTGCGTACTTCGCCGAGTTGGTGCCCGACAACGCCTACGCCCGGCACGGCGACCCGGCAGCCCAGAAGCGCTTCTACCGCGAGACAATCCGGCGCCTGGGCACGGACGGCTGGCTCGGCGTGGGCTGGCCCAAGGAGTACGGCGGGCGCGGACTCACAGCGATGGAGCAGTTCATCTTCTTCGACGAGGCCGCCCAGGCCGGCGTACCGCTCCCGCTCATGGCACTGAACACGGTCGGACCGACGATCATGCAGTTCGGCACGGACGAGCAGAAGGCCTACTTCCTGCCCAAGGTCCTCTCCGGCGAGATCGACTTCGCGATCGGCTACAGCGAACCCGACGCCGGCACCGACCTCGCATCCCTCAAGACGCGCGCGGTCCGCGACGGCGACGAGTACGTCGTCAACGGCCAGAAGATCTGGACGACCAACGGCGACACCGCCGACTGGGTGTGGCTGGCCACCCGCACCGACCCGGACGCCCCGCCGCACAAGGGCATCACCATGCTCCTCGTCCCGACCACCGACCCCGGCTACTCCTGCACCCTCATCAACACCCTCGCCTCCCACGACACCACGGCCAGCTACTACGAGAACATCCGCGTCCCCGTCTCCCGCCGCGTCGGCGCCGAGAACCAGGGCTGGCGGCTGATCACCAACCAGCTCAACCACGAGCGCGTCACCCTCGCCGCCCACGGCACCATGGCCATCCGCGCCCTGCAGGACGTACAGCGCTGGGCCACGGAGACCAAGCTCGCCGACGGCCGCCGCGTGATCGACCTGCCCTGGGTGCGCCGCCGCCTCGCCCAGACCCACACCAGGCTCGACGCGATGAAACTCCTCAACTGGCAGATGGTGAACGCCGTCCAGAACGGCACCCTCACCCCCCAGGACGCCTCCGCGGTCAAGGTCTACGGCTCCGAAGCCCGCCGGGACGCCTACGCCTGGCTCATGGAGATCGTCGCCGCCGCGGGAGCCCTCAAGGAGGGCTCGACGGGCGCGGTCCTCCACGGCGAACTGGAACGCGGCTACCGCTCGGCGGTCATCTTCACCTTCGGCGGCGGCAACAACGAGATCCAGCGGGAGATCATCTCGTGGATCGGTCTGGGGATGCCGAGGGTGCGGCGGTGACGGCACCTGATCGCGCGGGTTCCGGCCCTTCCCCCAATGCTCGCAGACGCCGTAGCACGTTCGTCGTTCCTCGCCGGATGATCTTCGCCAGTTTGGTGACGGCGCCGCTGATCAACAGGCTGAGCACGATCAACCCGGCCAACGCCAGTAGCGGATGCCAGTAGGGCTGCTGGAGCCAGGGCAGCGCGTGCTCCCCGACCCAGCCCACGTCGGGTGGGGGCGTGGCGCCGCCGGAGGACTGCTCCGTCGGCTTCCCGAACAGGAAGGCCCGCTTGACTGTCGCCGAGACGACGATCGCCGCAACCAGCAGGAGAGCCACCGTGGCGGGCAACAGGCGTCTGCTCATGCCCCAGGCCGCCAAGCCGAACAGGAGACAACCGGTGGCCAGGGACACCGCCGCCGTGAGCCCCAGGAACGAGTCGTCGCCGCGGGCGAGGAAGAAGCCGAGGGTGATACCGACAAGGCCGAGCACCGTCAGTACCCAGGGCGATGCCTTCGTGAGGCCTACGGTCCGGTAGCCGATCATCGTGACGGTGCGCGCGAACGACGAGAAGGGCTTGATCGAAGCGGGCGGCTCCTTGAGCGCCGTCACCGCCGCGACCGCCGTGGCCAGCGCCTTGGTGACCGTGCGGGTGAACAATGGCTGTCCCAGCTCCCCCAAGAGAGTCTCCGTCGGCACAGGGCAGTCCGCGAGGTGCTTGGCCATCGCGTCCTGCGGTACCCCTGTCGTCGAGGCCGCGGCGTCGGCGGAACGGCGCGAAGTGCGGATCAGCTTCCGCTGCTGGCGGGACCAGTTGCGGCTCATGACCGCCGACGATGCTGCCTGGGCGGCCGCCACCGCCAGGTCCGGCTGTCCCGCGTCCTTGAGCACTCTCAGCGCCCACGGACTCGGCGACCGCGTCGGCGTGGCGAGCATGTGCCGGGCGATCACGGGCAGTTCCTCGGCGCAGATCCACTCCTGCCAGCGTCGTGCCACCCACAGAGAGGTGCAGGGGAGGGAAGTCGGGACGGGTTGAGTCGGGTCGTCGAGATACGCGAGCTCTTCCTCGACCTTTTCCCTGGTGGGCTCGATCCTGGGTTCGCCCGGTCGATGCACGGGTGCTGCGTCCTCCCAGGTCTCGCCGTCGAGAACCCGTCGGGCCAATTCGTTGCAGAACCAGACGCTTCGCTTCTGTCCTTCTGGCGCGTGCAGTTCTGCGTTTTCCAGGATTCGTCGGGGGTCGAGCAACGTGTGCACGAGCCAGCCGGCGCCGTCGAGTCGCCCCCAGGTCCAGTCGTTCGCCCGCCACGAGGCCTTGTAGAAGGCTCCGAAGTGATTCAGCTGCATTCCGGTGAGCTTGGCCCCCGCGGTGGCGCGCCCTGGGGCCAGGGTGGTGCGGGTGTCCGCGCTGACCTGGATCAGTTCGACGGACTGCTCCACCTCCACACCGACCGGAAGGACGGACCGCGTGGCAACGTGCAGGTCGAAGAGAGAGATCGGGATGTCGTCTCTGATCCCCCAGAGGAACCGCAGATAGCAGCCGAGCTCCTGGGCGGCCGCGCGCCGGCGCTCCGCTGCGGTTGTCCTGCCGGGCGTCGGCTTCCCGGCCGAAGGCGTCGGGACTGGGATGCCGACGAGCCGGTGCAGGTCGGCGACCACGTTCGCCAGCTCGGTCCAACCGGCCTCCAGAGACGTCCCGGAGCCAGGCGCGGGTGAGCTCAGGCTGTCTGCGTACTTCGTGGCGAGTGTGCCTGCGAGATCTGGGAGATCAGGCCAGTCCTTCTTCGGTGTACCTGCCAACGAGGCAAGCTCGTCGGCAACGAGTCGGTCCGTGCGGGGGCGCGGCACTGCGACGAAAGAGCCGTGCGTGCGACTGGTCAGCTCTGCCAGGGCACGCACATGCCCGGGCCGGCAGACGTACGCGGCCCGTAGCATCGAGAGCACCGTGGCCTTGGCACCGTCGTAGGTAGGCCGCCCGAAGGCAGTCAGCTTGTCGATGTCGCCCGCCCTCGGGAACTCCCACCCGCGGGACACCGCTGCGGCTGCTGTTGTCCGGCATTCCTGTTCCGTGCTGAGCCCAGGTGCGAGGACGTCGATCCAGGCCTGGGGAATCGCCTTTCTCGGCATGGTCGTGACCGCCCGCATCAGCGCGTCGATCACCGGCTGCACGAGCCAGGCCGATTGGCGGGCACGGTAGTCGTTGAGCATGCCCTCGGTCAGGAGACGTCCGCTGAAGGACCGCACCACCCGCTCGGCGCATCCCGCGCCCGAAGCGATCTCGGCCATGCGCAGCCGGGTGTTGCGGATGGAGTCGACCCGGTCGTTATGTTGCTGCAGGGCCGCGAGGTCGGATCTGATGCTCTGGCCGAGGACGCTGCCCAGGTCCTTGAGCAGTGCCTGGCCCAGAGTCCAGGGGGCTTCGAAGGACTCCTTCTCCGCGGGTGCCTCCCGAGGGTCGGGGGATTCGCCGGGCGACGGCACGACGTAAAGGAACACTCTTCGCACGGGGCCCTCGGCCGGACAGTCGAAGACGGCCTGGAGCAGCGGGCCGATGGGCCGGTTTGCCAGGAGGCCGCCGTCGGCCACCCAGTGATCGCGGGTAATATTCGCGAACTCTCCCATGGCCGGATGGAACAGAGTCTTTGCGCCGGACTCGGGCACCTCCTTCTTGTAAGGAAGGAACGCCGGCTCGAAGGCGAAGGGATAGGAGGAGCTGCAGCGTGCCGCGAGGGCCACGCGTTCCTCGGCGCCCGCCGTCCGCAACTGGCTGTGGTCGAAAACGAGGAGACCTCGCCGGTCCATGTCCTGGACCACGGTCCCGACGCTGTCGGTGAACCGGCTCGTCTCGCCGGTGAGCAGGGTTGTGGTGATGAAGAGTCTGGTGTTTACCTCCGCGCCTTCCCGATCATGAGGCGCTCTGAAGCATTCGTCCGACTTCTGCAGTCCCCCTTCCCCCTGCAGCAACCCCAGCATTTGCTTGAACAACACCCCATCGCCCTGGAGCAGCGACGGCGGCCTGGTCTCCTTGGGGTCTCGCAGAAGGGTTTCGAAGTCGCCGTACTTGAGCCAGAAGTCCCGTAGTCGGCCCAGGTCGAGCGACTGCGCCCGCGCCAGTCCGAGCAGAGCGCCGTTGATGCCCCCGGCGCTCGTACCGGACAGCATGTCGATGCTCACGGTCACGTCGAGGAACTCGAGGAGACGGAGGTACAGCGTCCGCACCTGGTCATCGGGCCCCCGTGGAGCACTGAGCAGGTCCTTGTACGTACCGTCGGCCTGTGGGTGTCGTCGCCAGGCTGCTTGCTGGAGCAGGTTCAGCTCACGTGCGACCCCGCCCATCCAGATGGCGAGACTTACGCCGCCTGTCATCGCGGTTGCGATGCGGATCTCCTGCGTGTTCTCGCTGACTCGCTCAACGGCCATGTCGTCGGCGTGCTCAACAGCCATGTCGTCGCTCCCTCGCCAGGAACCGTGCTGCACGGCCTGCGAAGAATTCCCCGACAGACCATCTTCCACACGGCAGTCCTGCATTCGGCGCAGCGAACGTGCCTGCAACTGGCGGTATCGACCCGATGACGCGGCCATGGGATCGTGGTCGAACGGGCGTACGTGGAGGTGAACCGCATGAATGATGAGGACCCCGGGCTGTTCGGACCGTCCTCGGTGACCTGGCAGATGCACGGCGACCCCATGATGTGGGTCGCCGGCGTCCGCGCGCTCTATCTCCAGGCGCTGCATCCCCGGGCGGTGCGTGGCGTCATGCAGAACTCCGACTTCCGGCGGGACGCCTGGGGCCGGCTGATGCGTACCGCCAACTTCGTCGGCACCACGACGTACGGCACCACCGAGGCCGCCGAGCGGGCCGGCGCCCGCGTGCGGAAGATCCACAGCATGCTGTCGGCGACCGATCCCGGCACGGGGGAGCAGTACGGCGTCGACGAACCCGAGCTGCTGCTGTGGGTGCACTGCGCCGAGATCGACTCCTATCTGCAGGTCGCGCGCCGCTCCGGCTTCCGTCTCACCGACGCCGAGGCCGACCGCTACATCGGCGAACACCGCGTCAGCGCCCGCCTGGTGGGCCTGGACCCTGATGCCGTACCGGCCGACCAGCAGGAGATGGCCGCCTACTTCGAGAAGGTCCGCCCCGAACTCGTCGCCGGACCCGAGGCACGCGAAGTGGACGACTTCCTCCTCCGCCCCCCGACGCACTTCCTCCTCGTCCCGGCGCGCGAGGTGCTGTGGCGGCGCGTGGCACAACTGGCGTACGCCGCCCTGCCGCCGTACGCCCACGAGCTGTACGGCAGGCCGGCCCCGAAACCCGACACCGTCACCCTGCAACTGCGTGCCACAGGCAACCTGTTGCGCTGCATTCCCGCACGTGTCCGCTGGCAACTCCCGCCCAAACACATCCTCCGCGCCATGTCACGGCTCGGCCCCGGCTCCCGCCCGGCACCGTACAAACTCGGACGATAGCTCGCCATACTGGACGAGCCAGGGGTGGGCGGGCGAACAGTACGGGGGGCGATCGCAGAAGATGGGGGACAGCAGGCTGATCCAGGGCCGGTACCGGCTGCTCGATCTGATCGGGCGGGGCGGTATGGGCGAGGTGTGGCGGGCCCGCGACGAGTCCCTCGGCCGGCATGTCGCCGTGAAGTGCCTCAAGCCCCTCGGCCCGCACCACGACCAGTCCTTCACCCGGGTCCTGCGCGAGCGTTTCCGCCGCGAGGCCCGCGTGGCCGCCGCCCTGTCGCACCGCGGGGTGACCGTCGTCCACGACTTCGGCGAGTCCGACGGCATCCTCTACCTGGTGATGGAGCTCCTGGAGGGCCGCAACCTCTCCCAGCTCATGGAGGACAACAAGCACCACCCGCTGCCCGTCGGGGACGTCGTGGAGATCGCCGACCAGGTCGCCTCCGCCCTCGCCTACACCCACCAGCAGGGCATCGTGCACCGCGACCTGAAGCCGGCCAACATCATGCGGCTGACCGACGGCACGGTGAAGATCTGCGACTTCGGCATCGCCCGCCTCGGCCACGACATCGGCTTCACCTCCCGGCTGACCGGCACCGGCATCGCGATGGGCACCCCGCACTACATGTCCCCGGAGCAGATCGGCGGCAGCGAGGTCGACCAGCGCAGCGACCTCTACTCGCTGGGGTGCGTGCTGTACGAGATCGCCACCGGCGCCCCGCCCTTCGACCTCGACGACGCGTGGGCGATCCTCGTCGGCCACCGCGACACGCCGCCCCGGCCGCCGCGCACCCAGCGGGCCGAACTGCCCGAATACCTCGAGAAGATCATCCTGGACCTGCTGGCCAAGCGGCCCGAGCAACGTCCGCACGACGCCCGCGAGTTGGGCCGCCGTATCAGCCTGGGCCGTACGACGCCGACGTATGTGCCGACCGTGGTGACCCCACAGCCGGTGCTCCGGCGGCCGGAGCAGCCCGACTCCCGCGAGGCCCGCCTGCCGTCCTGGACCCGCGGCATGACCACCGGCCACAAGGCCACCGGCGCCGGCCTCAGCACCACACCCCCGGACGCCGGGGCAGGCCTGACCGGCGAGTGGATCCCGCGCCCCGCGAACGGACGCGCCGAGGAGCCCGCACCCGAGCAGCCCTCCGCCCCCTCCCCGGAGACCCTCACCGCCCTCGCCGGACGGCACAACGCCGGACTCAGCCTCGGCCGGCTGGGCCGCTGGCCGGAGGCCGGCGAGGTGCACCGCGCGGTCGCCGCCGAACGCGCCCACCTTCTCGGCCCCGACCACCCCGACACCCTCGCCAGCCGCTACGAGGTCGCCTTCACCCTCAGCCGCACGGGCCGCGCCGCCGACGCGCTGCAGGAGTACAAGTTCGTGGCCGCCGCCAGAACCCGCGCCCTGGGCGCCGACCACCCCGACACGCTCGCCGCCCGTCAGGAAATGGCGTACGTGCTGGGCCAGTTGGGCCGCCACTTCGACGCCCACCAGGTGTACACGTCCGTGCTCGCCGCCCGGGAGCGCGGCATGGGCCCCGATCACCCGGACACCCTGCGCTGCCGCCACAACCTCGCCTTCAACCTCAGCAGGCTGGGCCGCCTGGAGGACTCGTACCGCATGGCCTGCGACGTGGCCGCCGCCCGCGCCCGTGTGCTCGGCGCCGACCACCCCGACACCCTGGTCACCCGCTACGAAGTCGCCTACGCGCTCGGCCAGTTGGGCCGCTGGCCCGAGGCCCTGCAGACCTACCACGAGGTCGCCGAGGCCCGCGCCCAGGCCCTCGGCCCCGACCACGCCGACACCCTCGCCGCCCGCTACGAGGTCGGCATCAGCCTCGGCCGTCTCGGCCGCAGCGCCGAGGCACTCACCCTCTACCGCGACCTCATCGACGACCGCACCCGCGTCCAGGGCCCCACCCACCCCGAGACCCTCCGCGCCCGCCACGGCCTCGGCGTCAACCTCGGCCGCCTGGGCCGCTGGGAGGAGGCCCTCGCCGAGTCCCGCGACGTGTGCGCCATCCGCGAGCGCGTTCTGGGCCCCGACCACCCCGACACTCTCGTCAGCCGCCGCGAGGTCGCCGTCGGCCTCGGCTGGCTCGGCCGCTGGCCCGACGCCCTGGCCGAGTACCGTCGCGTGGCCGCCGCCCGTGAGCGGGTCCTGGGCCCCGACCACCCCGACACCCTCGCCAGCCGCAACGACGAGGCCCACTGTCTGGAACAACTCGGCCGCGGCGCCGAGGCCGTCGAGCTCTACCGCCGGGTGGCGGTGCTGCGGCAGCAGCGGGCGTCGGGCGGGCGGTGACGTACGGGGCTACGGCTTGCCGTCATCCACTGAGGGAGCGGGAAGACCGGGACCGCGGACGGCGTCCAGCACCGCCTGTCCCTGACTGTCGACGGACTTCGTGAACAGCTGCTGGGAGTAGCCGAAGACGACGGCCCAGGCGATGATCTGAGCGGTCGAGTCGAGCGCACTGAGCCCCGGGATGAACCCACCGCGCATCAGCAGCAGTCCGAGCACCGCGGTGAGCGCGCCGGTCGGCAGCTTCAGCAGCGCAAGCACGACCGGCACGTTGTACGGCAGCGACGTTCCCCTGATCCGCCGCAGTGCCGCCGCGGACGCGATCCCCGCGGACACCACGCCGACGATCTCGACGACGAGATAGTCACCCTCACGGGCGGTTCGGGCGATGAACTCGGTTGACGGCATGGTCTTGCCAGCGGGGCGCGCCCGTGTCGGGCAGACGACCTGGAAGGTGTTGTGCACCTCCGGTGTGAAGCAGAGCGGGACCATCTCCTGCCACAGATACCCGGCGATCGCGAGGCCCACCGCCGCGACGGTCAGACACACCGACACCACCATGACGATGCGTACGAAGCTCCGCACCCGCAGGGTCTCCTTGCGCAGCAGCCGCCGGGCCAGGCTGACCGTCTCGGCGAGGAAGGCGCGGTCGCTGGGTGCGAGCTTGGAGTTGTGGGGATCGTCGAGCTTGCCGGCGATCTCCGTGATGCGCTCGCGGCGTGGATCGGTGGATGTGAAGTGCTCGTCGACGAGGGCCACCATCTGCGGAAGCAGCGCCTTGACGTCGTCCAGCGACGCCAGCCACACCATGAGGTTCAGCGCGGCATCGACGTGCGACTGGGCGACGCCCGTGTGCGACGCGCCCCTCATCATGGGATGGGCTTCGTGCTCGAGGGTCTTCGTGGCCGCTTCGAGTTCCGCGCGTGCCTTCTCCGCGTAGTACGGGGCCAGGGCGCTGCGTTCACTGTCCTCGAGCGCTCGCGTTTCGAGGGCATGGAGGACGGCGTCCAGTTCTGCGATCCTCGCAAGCAGGAGTTCCTTCTGTTCCCAGTGCCCACGCTCCTTCCGAGAGGCCCAGAACGGCATCTTCCGTCCGAGGCCGCTCGCCCATGATCCCGTCCTTTTCCCGTTCATTCCGCGTCTCCTCGCCCACACGTGCCACCGAACCAGGCATGCAGAGATGAGGTTCGGCGTGCGCACGGGACGACTTGACGGTGCCTCGCCCAAGTGGAGGGAGGAACTCACTGCAGAAGCGTTCTCTCGCCAAGGTGGATCACCCCGTGTTACGAAGAACCATGCCTGCACACGAGGGACCTGCGACGCACCGCACCTACGACGCCGTCATCGTCGGCGGCGGACACAACGGACTGGTCGCCGCCGCCTACCTGGCCCGGGCCGGACGCTCCGTACTGGTGCTGGAGCGGCTGGACCACACCGGGGGTGCCGCCGTCTCCACCCGGCCGTTCGCCGGCGTCGACGCGCGGCTGTCGCGCTACTCGTACCTGGTCAGCCTGCTGCCGAAGAAGATCGTGCGGGACCTCGGCCTCGACTTCAGGATCCGCGCGCGCACCATCTCCTCGTACACCCCCGTGGAGCGCGACGGCCGGTCCACCGGACTCCTGGTGGGCGGCGGCGAGGCGCGCACCCGGGAGGCGTTCGCCCGGCTCACCGGCTCCGACCGTGAGTACGAGGCCTGGCAGCGCCTCTACGGCATGACCGGCCGCGTCGCCGAGCGGGTCTTCCCGACGCTCACCGAGCCGCTGCCCGCGCGCGAGGAACTGCGCCGCCGCATCGACGACGAGGAGGCCTGGCGCACCCTGTTCGAGGACCCGATCGGCGTCGCGATCGAGGACCGCTTCACCGACGACCTCGTCCGGGGCGTCGTCCTCACCGACGCCCTCATCGGCACCTTCGCCGACGCCCACGACCCCTCGCTGCGCCAGAACCGCTGCTTCCTCTACCACGTGATCGGTGGCGGCACCGGGGCCTGGGACGTCCCCGTCGGCGGCATGGGCGCGCTGACCGACGCCCTGGCCACCGCGGCCCGCGACGCGGGCGCCGTCATCGCCACCGGCCACGAGGCCGTACGCATCGACACGGACGGCCGAACCGCCGAGATCACCTACCGCACCCCCGACGGCGAGGGCGTGGCCGCCGCCCGGCACGTCCTCGTGGGCGCCTCCCCCCAGGCACTGGCCGAGCTGACCGGCGACGCACCGCCCGCTCCCGCCGAGGGCGCCCAGCTCAAGGTGAACATGCTGCTCAAGCGGCTGCCGAAGCTGCGTGACAGCTCCGTCGACCCGCGCGAGGCGTTCTCCGGCACCTTCCACATCGCCGAGGGCTACGACCAACTCGCCGCCGCCCACGCCCAGGCCACCGCCGGTGAACTCCCTGCGGCACCGCCCTCGGAGATCTACTGCCACTCCCTCACCGACCCGACGATCCTCGGCCCGGACCTGGTCGAACAGGGCTACCAGACACTGACGTTGTTCGGCCTGCACACCCCGGCCCGGCTCTTCGAACGGGACAACGACGCCGTACGGGAGGAGCTGTTGAAGTCGACGCTCGCCCAACTCGACGCCCACCTCGCCGAACCCCTTGCCGACTGCCTGGCCGTCGATGCCGACGGCCTGCCCTGCATCGAGGCCAGGACCCCGCTCGACCTGGAACGCGACCTGCGCCTGCCCGGCGGCAACATCTTCCACCGCGAACTCGCCTGGCCCTACGCCCAGGACGACACCGGCCGTTGGGGCGTGGAGACCCGGCACGCGAACGTGCTGCTGTGCGGGGCGGGCGCCGTGCGCGGCGGGGGAGTGAGCGGGGTGCCGGGGCACAACGCGGCGATGGCGGTACTGGGGGCGACGGGCGAGTGACCGACTCGGCGCGGGACTTCTACGACTCGCTCGCCGCCGACTACCACCGCATCTTCCCGGACTGGGAAGCGAGCACGACCCGCCAGGCCGCGGCACTGGACGGCCTCCCCGCCGCCGACTCGGCGCCGGGCCGCACACGTTGCTGGACTGCGCCTGCGGCATCGGCACCCAGGCGATCGGCCTCGCGCGCGCCGGACACCGGGTCGTCGGCAGCGATCTGAGCCCCGTGGCCGCCGCCCTGGCCGCGGCCGAAGCCGCGGCCCGCGGGATCGATCTTCCGGCCGTGGCAGCAGACATGCGTCAACTCCCCTACCGGGCGGGCGAGTTCGACGCCGTTGTCTGCGCCGACAACTCGCTCGCGCACCTGTTGACCGTGCAGGACGTGGCGGCCGCCCTCCGCGCCGTGCGCCGGGTGCTGAGGGACGACGGGCTGCTCCTGCTCACGCTCCGGGACTACGACGAACTCCGCCGGACCCGCCCAGCGGCCGCGCCTCCCCAGGTGTCGCACGGCGCCGACGGCCGCTCGATCACCTTCCAGCTGTGGCACTGGCACGACGAGAGCGAACGCTATGACCAGGAGTACTTCCAGCTCCTGCCCGACGGGGAGGGCTGGGAGGTGCGGGTGCGCCGTACGACGTCCTGGGCGCTGACCCGGAGCGAGGTCACCGACGCGGCGGCCGCGGCCTGCTTCACCGACCTCGCCTGGCATACCCCGGACACCAGCGGCTTCTACCAGCCAGTGCTGACAGCGAGAGCGGGCTAGGGATGCTTCCCTTTCGACCCACTGGTGATCATCCGGTGTGAGTGACATCTCGTTGTACGCAAACGGCCGATCTGCCTAGCCTGCGGGGGTCCGTCCCGGGTGGCCTCCGCCGCCGGAACGCCCAGACCTGCGGCGACGGGGACAGCGGTCCGTTCACGACAGCTCCCCTCGCAGGCTCCGTCGAGGAAGCCCCCACCATGCACCTTTCCATGTCTCCTGCCCGGCTGGGCGTGGCCGGCGCGGCCGCCGCGGCGCTGCTCCTGCCGCTCGCCGGCCAGGCCTCCGCCGCCCCCTCCGTCACCCAGGACAGCCTGACCCCGACCACGATGACCGCGGGCGTCGCCGCCTCGGCCAGGCTGACCGTGCACTCGTCCAGCTGCTTCACGGCCAAGACCCTCGGCGTCGGCGTCCGGGACGCGGCCGGCAACAACCTGGACTTCCCGGGCAACGCCTCGAATGTCCGAATATGCCCGAGCGGTGTGAAGTTCACCAGCGGCTCGCGCACGCTGCCGGCCGGAACGTACACGATCTTCGGCTTCTGGCAGGAGTCCGGCGGAGCCTGGCACAACCTGCCGTCGAAGAAGCTGACCGTCGGCGCGGCCCCGTCCACCGCGACCCCGACGCCGACCAGCGGCTCGCCCATATCCGGCCAGTCCCTGACCTGGTCGGACGACTTCTCGAGCAGCATCGCCTGGGGCTCCAAGTGGGTCGGCGACACCAGCTCGTCCTACCGCTACGGCGACCACAACCCGGACGACAACAAGCTCGACTGGCTGGACCAGAGCAAGGTCACGACCTCGGGCGGCATCGCCACCTTCACCGCCCAGCCCTCCTCGCACACCCTGGAGAACGGCAAGCAGGCGTGGGCCACCGGTCTGCTCACCACCGAGGGCTCCAGCGGCGGCTTCCAGGTCAAGACCGGCGACTACGCCGAGACCCGGGTCAAGCCGCCCTCCGGCAGCGGCGCCTGGCCGGCCCTGTGGACCTGGAAGGACGGCAACGGCGAGATCGACTCCTTCGAGTACCACCCGGACAACCCGAACCTGCTGGAGCTGACCAACCACGTCACCTCCGGCTCCGACTACTACACCGACTCCGGCGCGATAGCCCCCGGCCAGTGGGTCACCATCGGCACCCACTACGGCGCGGGCTCGGTGGACTGGTACGTCAACGGCAAGAAGGTCTACTCCGACGGTCACGGCGTGGGCAGCGACTTCTCCGCGTATCTGATCCTCAACCTGTCGGTCTGCGCCGGCCAGTACCACCCGGCGCCCAGCGGTTCGACGCCGCTCACCATGCAGGCGGACTACGTGAGGGTGTACCGCTGATCAGCTGACGGACAGTGTGAACGGCGTGCGGTCGTTCCCCGGAGTGCAGTCGTCGTCGCTGACCACCTGGACGTGCCCCTCGGCCTTCGTGCCGGGGGGTACGTCGGCGCCCACCCGCACCGGAACCAGCGCGGTCGCCGTCCGCAACGGCGGCAGCCCGGCCCCGAAGGTGCACCGCACCACGCGGCCGGCCGCGCCGGCCCGGCAGTCCTCCGGGAAGTACGGCCCCTCGGCGGTGAACCCCTGCGGCAGGTCCACGACCACGGTGAACGGCGAGGCGGTCCGGTCCGGCCCCTGGTTGGACACGAAGGCGTGCACCACGGTACGGCCGCCGGGCGGCGCGGCGTCCGGGTCGAGCCGGACCACCTGCAGATCCGAGTCCGAGGGCGCGGCCGCCAGGCCGGTCGTACACATCACCGCCAGGCCCGCCGTGAGCGCGGTCGCCACCCTTCCGACCATCCGACGCCTCCCACTCTGCGTGTATCGATCGCTGCTCACGGTAGTGGGGTGGTGGGGGATTCGCAGGTCAGCGCCCGTGGACGGCGGGGCCCAATGGGCTGAAGGCCGGGGCTAATCGGCCGACGGTGCCCACCCTGCCGCCACGATCCGGGCCGAGTCCGCCGGTCGCGCCTCGTTGAACAGGACGTCACCGTCGGCCGTCTCGACGCGCAGTCCGTCGACGTACGCGCCCCGGCCCACGTACAGCTTGTCGGTTGTGTACCGCCAGCGCAGAGCCAGCTCCGCGTGCGCCGGGAGCGTGGCCGTCACCCGGTGCCAGACCCGGCCCGACCAGCCGGTGACCGAGCCGAACGGGTGCTCCTGCGGGTCCTCGCCCCGGCGCACGGTCGTGAACGGCACGGGCTGCCAGGTAGTGCCGCCGTCCGTCGTGGCCTCCAGGACCAGAACGTCCGACTGGGGTTCGGTGTCCCACCACAGGGCGGCGCGAAGCCGTGCGTCCTCGGGCGTCGTGTCGAGCGCAGGGAGCGTGAGCGTGGCGGTCGCGGCGCTCGCCATGCCGGAGAACCATGCCGTACGACCATGGGCGGGACGGACGGGCACGGCACGCGCCAGGTTGTTTCCGGCCGCGACCCGAGGAGCCGAGCCGGATCGCCAACTGCGCACCGGATGAACCGAGTTGCCGAGCACGACGAGAAAGGAGTCGGTCGTCGGATCCAGGACGAGCGAGGTTCCGGTGAAGCCGGTGTGCCCCGCGGTGCGCGGGGTGGCCATCGCGCCCATGTACCAGGGCTGGTAGAGCTCGAAGCCGAGGCCGTGTTCGTCGCCCGGGAACGCGGTGTTGAAGTCGGTGAACATCAACTCCACCGACTCCGGCCGCAGGATGCGCGCCCGGCCGTAGCGGCCGCCGTTGAGCAGTGTCCGGCCCAGCACCGCCAGGTCCCACGCGCAGGAGAACACCCCGGCGTGCCCGGCGACTCCGCCGAGACTGAAGGCGTTCTCGTCGTGCACCTCGCCCCACACAAGCCCCCGGTCCAGGCCGGACCAGGGCTTGCGGGCGTCCTCTGTGGCCGCGATCTTCGGCTTCCAGGAGGCGGGCGGGTTGTAGCGGGTGCGGTCCAGGCCGAGCGGTGCGGTGATCTCGTCGTGGAGGAGGGCGTCCAGCGGCTGGCCGGTGATCCTCTCCAGTACCAGTTGCAGCGAGATCAGGTTCAGGTCGGAGTAGAGGTACGTGGTGCCGGGCGGGTTGATCGGCGTCTGGTCGAAGACGAGTTGGAGCTTTTCGTCGTACGTCGATGCGTTGTACAGCGGGATCCAGGCGCGGAATCCCGAGGTGTGGGTGAGGAGCTGACGGATCGTGATGTCCTGCTTGCCCGCCTTCCCGAACTCCGGGACGTACGAGGCGACCCTGCCCTGCAGCTCCAGCGCGCCCCGCTCCATCTGCTGCACGGCCAGCAGCGAGGTGAACAGCTTGGACACCGAGGCCAGGTCGAAGACGGTGTCCTCGGCCATCGCGATCTGCCGGTCGGCGGGGAACTCGACGCCGGTGTCGGTCTTCTCGTCGTACGCCTGATAGCGCACCGCCATGCCGATGGGCCGGTGCAGTGCGACGGTGCCGCCGCGTCCGGCGAGCAGCACGGCGCCCGCGTACCAGGGGTGCTTGGGAGAGGGGCCGAGGAACGCCTCGGCGTCCGTGACCAGTTGACTCAGGTGGGCCGGGAGCAGGCCGGCGCGTTCCGGGGAGCCGTGGTGCAGGGCGGGGTGCCCGGATCCGGACGCGGCCTGTGCCGCCGGGCCGGCCGGGAACGGGGCGATGGCCAGGGCGCCGCCCAAGGCCAGGGCTCTTCGGGCCAGTTGACGTCGGGAGAGTCCGAGCCCGCTTGCTGCGTCATCGGTCACGCGAGAAACACTCGTGTCGGCTGTGGGTCATGTCAACAAGGCATCCCGCCCAATAAATCTGACGGTGTATCAGAAAAGCTCTTCCGTCGACCGGAGGACTGCGGCATTCTGCGCCCATGCAGACGGAGCTGAGCAAGAAACTGGGAGTCGAGCACGCCATTTTCGGCTTCACGCCGTTCCCCGCCGTCGCAGCGGCCATCAGCCGGGCCGGCGGCTTCGGAGTGCTCGGCGCGGTCCGCTACACCGCCCCCGACGACCTCAAGCGCGACCTCGACTGGGTGGAGGCGCACGTCGACGGAATGCCGTACGGCCTCGATGTCGTCATGCCGGCCAAGAAGGTCGAAGGTGTCTCCGAGGCCGATGTCGAGGCGATGATCCCCGAGGGACACCGGCAGTTCGTGAAGGACACCCTCGCCAAGTACGGGGTTCCGGAGCTGGCCGAGGGCGAGGCGTCCGGGTGGCGCATCACCGGGTGGATGGAGCAGGTCGCCCGCAACCAGCTCGACGTCGCCTTCGACTATCCGATCCGGCTGCTCGCCAACGCCCTCGGTTCCCCGCCCGCCGACGTGGTGGCCCGCGCCCACGAGCGGAACGTGCTGGTCGCCGCGCTCGCGGGCAGCGCCCGGCACGCCGTCAAGCACATGGAGGGCGGCATCGACATCGTCGTCGCCCAGGGCTACGAGGCCGGCGGCCACACCGGTGAGATCGCCTCCATGGTGCTCACCCCCGAGGTCGTGGAGGCCGTCGACCCGCTGCCCGTGCTCGCCGCCGGCGGCATCGGCAGCGGACAGCAGGTGGCCGCCGCGCTCGCCCTCGGTGCGCAGGGTGTGTGGCTGGGCTCCCTGTGGCTGACGTGCACCGAGGCCGACATGTCCTCGCCCGCAGTGACGCGGAAACTGCTCGCCGCCGGTTCCGGCGACACCGTCCGCTCCCGCGCCCTGACCGGCAAACCCGCACGCCAGCTCCGCACCGAGTGGACCGACGCCTGGGACGACCCGGCCGGACCCGGCACCCTGCCCATGCCCCTGCAGGGCCTGCTCGTCGCCGAAGCCGTCTCACGCATCCAGAAGTACGAGGTCGAACCCCTGCTCGGCACGCCCGTCGGCCAGATCGTCGGCCGGATGACCAGCGAACGCAGCGTCCAGGCCGTCTTCGACGACCTCACGCGCGGCTTCGAGCAGGCCGTCGACCGCATCAACCGCATCGCCGGAAGGAGCGGCAAGTGACGAGCACGCCCCCCGCCGGATTCTGGGCCCAGGCCGGCACCGACCCCGACCGCACGGTGCTGATCGCCCCCGACGGCGAGCAGTGGAGCGCCCAACGCCTGCACGCCGCCACCAACCGCCTCGTGCACGGACTGCGCGCCGCGGGCATGCAGCGCGGCGACGCCTTCGCCGTCGTCCTGCCCAACGGCATCGAGTTCTTCACCGCCTATCTGGCCGCCACCCAGGCCGGGTTCTACCTCGTCCCCATCAACCACCATTTCGTCGGCCCGGAGATCGGCTGGATCGTCGCCGACTCGGGCTCGAAGGTGCTCATCGCCCACGAACGCTTCGCCGCGCCCGCCCGCCACGCCGCCGACGAGGCGGGCCTCCCCGCGACCCACCGGTACGCGGTCGGCGAGGTCGAGGGCTTCCGGCCGTACGCCGAACTCCTCGACGGACAACCGGAGTCGGCGCCCCCGGACCGCGAGCTCGGCTGGGTCATGAACTACACCTCGGGCACCACCGGCCGCCCGCGCGGCATCCGCCGCCCGCTGCCCGGCAAGCGGCCCGAGGAGGCCTACCTCGGCGGCTTCCTCGGCATCTTCGGCATCAAGCCCTACGGCGACAACGTCCACCTGGTCTGCTCGCCGCTGTACCACACGGCCGTGCTCCAATTCGCGGGCGCGTCGCTGCACATCGGCCACCGCCTGGTCCTGATGGACAAGTGGACACCGGAGGAGATGCTCCGGCTGATCGACCGTGAGAAGTGCACCCACACCCACATGGTCCCGACCCAGTTCCACCGGCTGCTGGCACTCCCGGAGGACGTCCGGCGCTCCTACGACGTCTCGTCCATGCGGCATGCCATCCATGGCGCCGCCCCCTGCCCCGACCACGTGAAGCGGGCGATGATCGACTGGTGGGGCGAGAGCGTGGAGGAGTACTACGCGGCCAGCGAGGGCGGCGGCGCCTTCGCCACGGCCGAGGACTGGCTGAAGAAGCCCGGCACCGTCGGCAAAGCCTGGCCCATCAGCGAACTCGCGGTCTTCGACGACGACGGCAACCGGCTGCCCGCCGGTGAACTCGGCACCGTCTACATGAAGATGAACACCGGCGGCTTCGCCTACCACAAGGACGAGGCCAAGACGAAGAAGAACCGCATCGGCGACTTCTTCACCGTCGGCGACCTCGGCTACCTCGACGAGGACGGCTACCTCTTCCTGCGCGACCGCAAGATCGACATGATCATCTCGGGCGGCGTCAACATCTACCCCGCCGAGATCGAGTCGACCCTGCTCGCCCACCCCGCCGTCGCCGACGCGGCCGTCTTCGGCATCCCGCACGACGACTGGGGCGAGGAGGTCAAGGCGGTCGTCGAACCGGCCCCCGGTCACGAGCCGGGCCCCACCCTGGCCACCTCGATCCTCGACCACTGCACCGACCAACTCGCCGGCTACAAGCGGCCCAAGAGCGTCGACTTCATCGCCGAGATGCCGCGTGATCCCAACGGGAAGCTCTACAAGCGGCGGCTGCGGGATCCCTACTGGGAGGGGCGCACGCGGCCGGTGTGACCCGGGTGCGTCGGATCACGATGCGGCCACAGGCCACAGTGGACGGTGGCCGGAACGAACGTGCCCCAGGGCCGGTGCGTCACAGGAACGGCACCGCGTTCGCCGTATCCGTCGGCCCTTGGGGGATCCATGCGCAGGCACACCGCTCAGGTCGTCAAACTGCTGGCCGCACTCGCCCTGTGCACCGCCGGAAGCGGACTCGCCGTCGGCTGCGGCAGTGAGCAGGCCGACAGGCGCAGCGACGACTCGGTGCGGACCTCGCAGGCCCGCGCCCGTGAGGTCGCCGACGCCTGGCACGGCTCCGAGGCCGCACGGGTGTGGGCGACGGGCTACCACCCCATGGGGGAGGTGATCGAGCTGCCGGAGGGCGCCTTCCACACCGACGCCGACAAACGCGCCTACACCACCCAGAACTTCGTCCTCCGCGGCACCCTCCCCACCAGCCCGGAGAAGACCGGCCGGGTGAAGTGGGAGAGCGGCGGATCGCTCGCTCTGCCGTTGATGACCGCACGCGAGGCCTACGACACCATGGCCCGCGGCGGCAACGACGGACCGCACCTCACCGTCACCGACGCGAAGCTCGGCGAGACGACGCTGGACACCAGCCGCGGCCCGGCGACCGTCCCGGCCTGGCTGTTCACGCTCGAGGGCTACGACACCCCGCTCAAGCGGGTGGCCCTGAGCCCGTCACGGCTGCCCAAGGCGCCGATCGAACCGGCGGCGGAGGTGCCCAGCGACGAACTGTGGCCGGTCGAACGGCTGGTGGAGGTGACCGACGGCGGCAGGTCCGTCACCGTGATCGCCTCGCACGGCGCCTGCGACGACGGTCCCGCCGTGGACGTCCTGGAGACGGACGACAGCGTCGTGCTGTCCGTCTCGATCGTCGGTACCAAGGACGGTTCCTGCACCAGCCAACTGCTCGGCGAGAAGAGGGCGGTGAAACTGGACCGGCCGTTGGGCGACCGTATCCTCCTGGACGCGTTCACGGGCCGCCCGCTACCGGTCAAGCAGGGCCAGGCGTGGTGAAAGGACGCCCGTCCCGCGCACCCTGCGCAGGACGGGGCCGTCAGCCGGTCAGCGGTGCTCGCCGACCCGAATGATCGTGGCTGTAGAGGTGGTGAGCAGGGCTGACGCCCCGACGACGAGTCGTCTCAGGCGGGTGCGCAAGGGTGCCTCCCAACATCATTGAGGGAAGGAGCGGTTGAGCGTGCCTACAGGTGTGACCCTCCCGGGTGCTTGACCCGCCCCGACGGCGGACCGAGGATCATGAGTCATGACGCAGGGACACGGCAGCACGGTTGACGGGGTGCTGCGGCGCAGCGCCCGGCGCACCCCGGCGAGGGTCGCGGTGGAGTACGGCGAGCGCAGGTGGACGTACGAGGAACTGGACGAGGCCGTCTCCCGCGCGGCGAGCGTCCTGCTGGGTCTGGGCCTCGCCCCCGGCGACCGGGTCGGCGCCTACGGCCACAACTCGGACGCATATCTCATCGGCTTCCTGGCGTGCGCCCGCGCGGGCCTCGTCCATGTGCCGGTCAACCAGAACCTCACCGGTGACGACCTCGCGTACATCGTCGGCCAGTCCGGCAGCTCCCTGGTCCTCGCCGATCCCGACCTGACCGCTCAACTCGCCGACGACGTCCGTACGTTGCCCCTGCGCGACGCCGACGACTCGCTGCTGGCCCGGCTGGCGGCGGCGCCCGCGTACGACGGCCCCGAGCCGCGCACCGAGGACTTGGTGCAGCTGCTGTACACATCCGGTACGACGGCCCTGCCCAAGGGCGCGATGATGACCCACCGCGCCTTGGTGCACGAGTACCTGAGCGCGATCACCGCCCTCGACCTCAGCGCGGGCGACCGCCCCGTGCACTCCCTCCCGCTGTACCACTCGGCACAGATGCACGTGTTCCTGCTGCCGTACCTCGCGGTCGGCGCGACGAACATCATCCTCGACGCACCGGACGGCGACCGGCTCTTCGACCTGATCGAGGCCGGCCGCGTGGACAGCCTGTTCGCCCCGCCGACTGTCTGGATCGGCCTGTCCAACCGCCCCGACTTCGCCGGCCGCGACCTCGGCGGACTGCGCAAGGCGTACTACGGCGCCTCGATCATGCCGGTGCCGGTCCTGGAGCGGCTGCGCGAGCGCCTCCCGAAGCTGGCGTTCTACAACTGCTTCGGCCAGAGCGAGATCGGCCCCCTCGCCACCGTACTGGCGCCCGACGAGCACAAGGGCCGCATGGACTCCTGCGGCCGCCCCGTCCTGTTCGTCGACGCCCGCGTGGTCGACGAGGACGGCAAGGACGTCCCCGACGGCACACCCGGCGAAATCGTCTACAAGTCCCCGCAGCTGTGCGAGGGCTACTGGGACAAGCCCGAGGAGACCGCAGACGCCTTCCGCGACGGCTGGTTCCACTCCGGCGACCTCGCGGTGCGCGACGCCCACGGCTACTACACGATCGTCGACCGGGTGAAGGACGTCATCAACTCCGGTGGCGTACTGGTCGCTTCACGCCAGGTCGAGGACGCCCTGTACACGCACCAGGCGGTCGCCGAGGTCGCCGTGATCGGGCTCCCCGACGAGCGCTGGATCGAGGCCGTCACCGCGGTCGTCGTCCCGCGCGGCGAGGTCACCGAGGAGCAACTCATCGACCACGCCCGCGAGAAGCTCGCCCACTTCAAGGCACCCAAGCGGGTCGTGTTCGTGGACGAGCTGCCGCGCAACGCCAGCGGGAAGATCCTCAAGCGGGAGCTCAGGGACCGGTTCTCCGAGTGACTAGCGCGAGCGCAGATCCACGATCCGCCGGATCTTGCCCACCGACCGCTCCAGCGACTCCGGTTCGACGATCTCCACCGCCACCGAGACACCGATGCCGTCCTTCACGGCCGCCGTGATCGCCCGCGCGGCGGCCTCCCGCACCTCGGGACCGGCGTCGGGACGGGCCTCGGCCCGCACGGTGAGGGCGTCCAGGCGCCCCTCGCGGGTGAGGCGGAGCTGGAAGTGCGGCGCCACGCCGGGCGTGCGCAGCACGATCTCCTCGATCTGCGTGGGGAAGAGGTTGACGCCCCGCAGGATCACCATGTCGTCGCTGCGCCCGGTGACCTTCTCCATCCGCCGGAACACGCGCGCCGTACCCGGCAGCAGGCGCGTCAGGTCGCGCGTCCGGTACCGGACGACGGGCATCGCCTCCTTCGTCAGCGAGGTGAAGACGAGTTCGCCCTCCTCGCCGTCCGGCAGCACCTCGCCGGTGATCGGGTCGACGACCTCCGGGAAGAAGTGGTCCTCCCAGATGTGCAGCCCGTCCTTGGTCTCCACGCACTCCTGGGCCACGCCCGGGCCGATCACCTCCGACAGCCCGTATATGTCGACCGCGTCGATCGCGAACCGCTCCTCGATCTCCCGGCGCATCTGCTCGGTCCACGGTTCGGCACCGAACACACCCACCCGCAGCGACGTGGAGCGCGGATCGACACCCTGCCGCTCGAACTCGTCGAGGATGGTGAGCATGTACGACGGGGTCACCATGATGATCTGTGGCTCGAGGTCCTGGATCAGCTGCACTTGACGGGCCGTCATGCCGCCGGACGCGGGGATGACCGTACAGCCGAGTCGTTCGGCACCGTAGTGCGCGCCGAGCCCACCGGTGAACAGCCCGTATCCGTACGCCACATGGACCTTGTCGCCGGGCCGGCCGCCCGCCGCGCGGATCGATCGGGCCACCATGTCGGCCCACAGGGACAGGTCGTTGTCCGTGTAGCCGACGACCGTGGGGCGTCCGGTGGTGCCGCTCGAGGCGTGGATACGGCGGATGCGGTCCTGCGGCACGGCGAACATCCCGTACGGGTAGTTCTCGCGCAGGTCCGCCTTCGTGGTGAACGGGAAACGGGCCAGATCGGCCAGTGACCGGCAGTCGTCCGGGCGGACACCGGCCTTGTCGAAGGACTCCCGGTAGAAGGGCACGTGCTCGTACGCATGCCGCAGCGAGGCCCGCAACCGCTCCAGCTGAAGCGCCCGCAGTGCCTCGGCGTCGAGCCGCTCCCCGGGGTCCAGCAGGTCCGTAGCATCCGCCATGGGGACTTCTCCCTAACCAACCGCATCAATCCGGGCGACCGATCATTCGGTCGACGTGTTCGGGATCAGTAATTCAGGCCGCCTCGGCGCAGGCAAGTGGTCTGCCCTCATTTTCTCACTGTGGAAGAGAGGCTGCGTGAGCTCGGCCGGGCGATCGAGGGGGGGGTGAGGAACTGCTGCGCAGCGGCGAGCAGGCGACGGCGGAATCGGCGATCACCGCGTGGGACCGGGCCACCGGTCGGCTTGGAGGAGTCCGCGTGGGAAGCCGGGCGTAGCCGACATCGCGCGCGAGCATCTCGTCGAGATCGTGCTGAGGTGCTGGAATCCGGCCCGGAGCAGGACCACGGCCTGACGCTCTTCACCGTGAACGTGGCCCACCCGCGCGCCTCCGGTCTGATCCTCCACTCGCCGGCCGGATCGGCGCACGCCTCGCCCGATCGCCCTGTGACGCGGGGAACTCCATTGCGGTACCGGGCCGTTGGACAGGAGGATCGGCGCATGCCGATCTTCACCGCGCCCGACGGGACCGAGCTCGCCTACCACCTCCGGGGCGCGGGCGACCCGCTCGTCGTCCTGCCCGGCGGCCCGATGTGGGCCTCCTCCTACCTCGGCGACCTGGGCGGCCTCGCCGCGCACCGTCGGCTGGTCCTGCTCGACCTGCGCGGCACCGGCGACTCCGCGGTGCCGGCGGATCCGGCCACGTACCGCTGCGACGGCCTGGTGGACGACGTGGAGGCCTTGCGCGCCCACCTGGGCCTGGACCGCATGGACCTGCTCGCGCATTCGGCGGGCGGCAGCCTGGCGATGCTGTACGCCGCCCGGTACCCGCAGCGGGTGGCACGGCTGGCCCTGATCACCGCGATTCCGTGGGCGCTGGGGATGCCGGCCACCGCCGAGCACCGGCTGGCCGCGGCGCGACTGAGGAGCAGCGAGCCGTGGTTCGCCGACGCCTTCCCGGCGTTCGTGGAGTGGCTGGCGGGCAAGGCCGACTTCGACCCGAAGATCGTGCCCTTCTTCTACGGCCGCTGGGACGACGCGGCCGCGGAGCACGACGCGCGCGTGCAGTTCAACGACGACGCGGCCGACGTCTACGGCTCGGACGGCGCCTACGACCCACCCGCGACCCGCGCCGTACTCGCCCGGTTCACCGCACCGGTCCTCGTCCTCGCGGGCGGGCTCGACGGTGGCCCCTGCCCCGACCTGGCCCGCAGCGCCGCCGGGGTGTTCCCGAACGCGCAGTTCGCGGTGCAGCCCGGGGCCGGCCACTACCCCTGGGTGGACGGTCCCGAGTGGTTCGCCCGCCGGGTCGCCGAGTTCCTGGACGGCGTGGGCGCCGCTCTGCCATCGGCAGAGGAGGAGTCCGTAGCGCTGCCCGCTGAGTAACGTCCCTGGCATGGACACCGCACCCCGCACCGTCAAGGCGAACGGCATCACCCTCGCGTACCGCACCTGGGGCCCCGAGGACGCACCGGCCGTCCTCCTGCTCCACTCCCGCGGCACCGACGGCGCGGACTGGACCCCGATCGCCGAACGCCTTGCGTCGGGTGCGCGCCCGCGCCGGGTGTACGCCCCTGATCTGCGAGGTCACGGGAGCAGCGACTGGCCGGGCGCGGGCGCGGGCTCGGACACTTACGCGGACGATCCGAAAACGTACGCGTACGAGTCGATGCGCGACGACATCCGCGCCTTCGCCACCGCCCTCGGCATCGACCGCACGGACGTGGTGGGCCACTCGCTGGGCGGCGCAGTGGCCTATCTCCTCGCCCAGCAGACGCCGGATCTCGTACGACGCCTCGTGCTCGAGGACGTGCCCGCGCCGATCCCCCTCGACCCGCCCCGGCCGCCCGCCGAACGGCCCGACGGAGAGCTGCCGTTCGACTGGGCGATGATCCGCGCAACCGACGAACAGCGCAATGCGCCCGACCCTGTGTGGTGGGACCACATGGGGCGCATCACGATGCCCACACTGCTGATCGGCGGCGGCTCCCACAGCCTCATCCCGCAGGACCAGATCGCCGTCCTGGCCGAACTGATCCCCGGCGCCCGGCTGGTGACCATCGACGCCGGCCATCTGGTGCACGAGACCCGGCCGGAGGAGTTCCTGGCGGTGGTGGAGGCGTTTCTGGCGGAGTGATGCCCGGGTCTCCCGTTCTCAAGACGCCACCGAACCGGGCTCTACTCGGAAGGTAACAGGCACGGCCGTGGAGGTTGCGTGTGCCTCGTGACCGCCGGTGCGGCGATCACGAGTACTGCGAGTGCGGCTGTGTCACCCGGCCTGCGGGCCGTATGCCGTCATGAAGCGGTCCCGGAACTTGTTCATGGTCCACTCCGGGGCGTTGCCCGCCGGCTTGAGTCCCTCGGTCCAGCCCCAGTCGGAGACGCGGTCCAGCACCTTGGGGTCGCGGGCGACGATCGTCACCGGCACGTCCCTGTTGGCGCTGCCTCCGGTGACCGTCGGGACGGGCTGGTGGTCGCCGAGGAAGACGAGGACGGTGTTGTCGTCGCCGTAGCGCTGCATCCACTGGGTCAGGCTGTCCAGGGAGTACTGGATCGCCTTGCGGTACTCGGTGCGCACGCGCTTCGCGCTCTTCCAGACCTCCGTGGGGTTGGTGCCCTCCTTCTTGATCTTGTAGAAGACCTTGCCGTTTCCGAGGTCCTTCCAGTCGATCATGTGGGCGATGGGGGACCAGGGGTTGTGGCTGGAGGCCAGGATGATCTCCGCCATGATCGGGTCGCGGTTCTTCTTGCCGTGCTCCAGCTTCTGGAAGGCCTCGAGGCTGAACTGGTCCGGTACCGGCGTCCAGCTGAAGTACGGACCGTAGTAGCCGAGATGCGTCGAGTCGTAGATGTGGTCGAGGCCGAAATACTTGCCCTCGGGCCAGGCCTTGCGCACGCCCGGGACGATGCCGACCGTGCGCCAGGCGCCGGTCTTCTGGAAGTAGCTGGTGAGGGTCGCGCGGTTGCTGGTGGTCAGGGTCCGGTACCGCTGCTGGTTCTTGATCCACAGGCCGGACAGGAACGTGGAGTGGGCGAGCCAGCTGCCGGCGCCCGTCACGGGCGACTTGAGCCAGCCGCTGCGCGCCGCGAAGCCCGCAGACTTGAGCCTGGCGTTGCCCTCCTGGAGCGTCGCGTCGATCTCGGGTGCCATCGACGGATCGTCGATCGCGACCCGGCCGTAGCTCTCGATGAAGGTGAACATCACGTCCTTGCCGCGCAGCCCGGTCAGCAGCTGGTCGGACGGGGTCTTGGCGAAGGCGTCGACGGCCATCTGCTTCTTGAAGACGTCGGCGTCACCGAGGCCGTCGCGGACGTACTGCACACGGTTGCTGAGGTACTGGGCGTAGCCCTTGGTGGCGATCGTGACGCCGCCGAACTGCACACCCATGGTGAAGCAGACGATCCAGGCAGTGCCGAGGACCAGCGTGGTGCGTACGGCCATGGGGCGATGCCGGGCCATCACGTCCGCCAGCCGCACCATCGCCAGCGCGCTCAGCACGAGCACGAGGATGAGCAGGATGATCGCCCCGACGATCGCGAGCACCTCGCCCGAGCGCCCGAACGAGTCCTTGACCCAGTCCGCCCCGTCGCTCAGCAGAACCCAGTCGAAGACCAGGTCGAAGGGCCGGGCCAGGGTCTGGCGGAAGCCCATGTCGAGGCACTTCAGGACGGCGGACAGCCCGAGGAACGCCCCCAGGGCGACCGCCGAGATGCGCCGTGCCTTCGCCGGCAGTACGAGGAGGACCGCCGCGAGGAAGATCGCCTCGACGGGGAGGCGGAGGAAGGACCGGACAGTGATCCAGTCGAGGCGGTTGGGCACGAGGAGCACGACCAGCACCAGCGCACCGGCCAGCACACTCGTGCCCACCCGCACGGCACGGGCGGCGCGGGGGTAACGACGGCGCCAGCCGAACCAGCCGGGGCGGCCGGTGGCAGCGGGTCCGGGTCCAGATACGGGGTCGGGCACGGGTGCAGCCTCGGCGCTCGCGACCGCCGACTCTTCGGATACCTCGGAGGCGTCGCTCGCCTCCGTGACCTCATCGACCCCACCGACCCCATCGACCTCGGGAGTCTCCTCAACCTCCGCATCCGCAGACTCGGTCGCCCTGTTGTCGGTCACCAACTCCTTGTCGGTCACCGACTCCGCCGGCTCCGCGGGCTGCGTCGACTCGCCCGGTTCCGCCGCCGTCTCCTTCCCCGTCCCGTCGGTATCGGGGTCGACGGCCGTGTCGGCGTCGGGCAGTTGACGATGGGGCGTGAGGTGCGACACCCGTAGGTCCTTCCGTGCGAAGCGCGCTGATGGCACGGCGAACCGGACCCGCCGGGCCGGGCCGCCAACCTCGCGTACGGCCCTACGTCACCCTCCGTTCAAACACCCGGGTCAACCGCGCGCAAAGAGTACGCCCGTCGCCCCCGGCGGGCCCACCTGCGAACCTCTGCCTCCGGCCTACCGGTCCGCCGCGACCGCCACCTCCCGGGCCCACCGGTAGTCCGCCTTGCCGCTGGGCGAGCGCCGTATCGTCTCCGCGATCACCAGCTGCCGGGGGATCTTGTAACCGGCGAGATGCGTACGGCAGTAGGACTGCACGTCCTCCAGTGAAGGCCGTGGCGCGCCCTGGCGCAGTTGTACCACCGCCGCCACATGGTTGCCCCACTTCGTGTCCGGCACCCCGGCCACCAGCGCGTCGTACACGTCCGGATGGGACTTGAGCGCCTGCTCGACCTCCTCCGGATACACCTTCTCCCCGCCCGTGTTGATGCACTGCGAGCCCCGGCCGAGGACCGTGACCACGCCCTCCTCGTCCACGGTCGCCATGTCGCCGAGCAGCACCCACCGTTCGCCGTCCTTCTCGAAGAATGTCTCGGCGGTCTTTTTCGGGTCGTTGTAGTAGCCGAGCGGGACATGACCGCACTGCGCGACCCTGCCCACCTCGCCCGCGGTGACCGGCTCGTGTGTGGCGGGATCGACCACCTGCGTACGGGAGTTGACGCGGATACGGAAGCTCTGCCCGGCCCCGGAGTCGGCCGTCGCCGTGCCGTTGAACCCGGACTCGGACGAGCCGTAGTTGTTGAGCAGCATCGCGCCCGGCACCAGCTCCTGGAACTGCCGCCGCACCGTCTCCGACAGCACCGCGCCGGACGAGGACACGCTGAAGACGGACGAGCAGTCCGTGCCCTTCATCGGCCCGCCCAGCGCGTCGATCAGCGGCCGCAGCATTGCGTCGCCGACCAGCGAGATGCTGGTGACCTTCTCCTTCTCGATCGTCCGCAGCACCTCCTCGGGCACGAACTTGCGGTGGATCACGACCCGTTGCCCGAAGTTGAAGCCGATGAAGGAGGTGAGCGTCGAAGTGCCGTGCATCAGCGGGGGAGTGGGGAAGAAGGTGATCCCGGAGCCGCCGGCCGCGACCCGCTCGGCCAGCTCCTGCGGCTTCCTGACCGGCTCACCGGTCGGCGCGCCCCCGCCGAGCCCCGAGAAGAACAGATCCTCCTGCCGCCACATCACGCCCTTCGGCATCCCGGTGGTGCCGCCGGTGTAGATGATGAACTGGTCGTCGCCCGACCGCGCGGGGAACCCGCGTTGCGGCGACCCGCCCGCCTCGGCCTCCGCGAACGGCACGGCGGCAACCCCGTCGTCCGCCCCGCCCACCCGCACCAGATGCCGCAGCTTGGGACACTGCGGCAGCGCCGCCGCCACCCGCCCGTCGAACTCCGCGTCGAAGACCAGCGCCACCAGATCGGCGTCCCGGTACAGGTACACCAACTCGTCTTCCACGTAGCGGTAGTTGACGTTGACCGGGACGATCCGTGCCTTCAGGCACCCGAACACCGTCTGCAGGTACTCGATCCCGTTGTACAGGTGCAGCCCGAGGTGCTCCCCGGGGCGTATCCCGGCGTCGATCAGATGGTGGGCGATGCGGTTCGCCGCCGCGTCCAACTCCGCGTACGTCAGGCGGCGTTCCGCGCCCGTGCCCGGGTGGTCGAGGTACACCAGGGCCTCGCGGTCCGGCACCACGTCGACGACCGACTCGAACAGATCGGCAAGGTTGTACTCCACCGCTCCTCCTGACCCCGGGCGTGCCTGGCAGTTGCCGGTTCGCCGGTCATCAGAGCAAAGGGGGCGACAACTGTGAAGGGTTCGCGCGAATAAATCTGACTGTCTGTCAGAAAACTCTTGAAGTGGCTCCCCGCCTACTGCAACCTGTTCTCGTTCTTTCAGAGGGGAGATGGGTGATGGGTGGGACCGAACACCTCACCGTGCAGCGCGAAGGCGCCACACTGGTGCTCACGCTCAACAGGCCCGACGCCAAGAACGCGCTCTCGCTGTCCATGCTCGTCGGTCTGTACGACGGCTGGATCGAGGCCGACGAGGACGACGCGGTCCGCTCGATCGTGCTGACCGGCGCAGGCGGCGCATTCTGCGCCGGCATGGACCTCAAGGCCCTCGCAGGCAAGGGCATGGAGGGCGAGCACTACCGGGACCGCCTCAAGGCCGACCCGGACCTGCACTGGAAGGCGATGCTGCGCCACCACCGCCCCCGCAAACCGGTGATCGCCGCCGTCGAGGGCTACTGCGTGGCGGGCGGCACCGAGATCCTCCAGGGCACCGACATCCGCGTCGCGGGCGAGTCGGCGACCTTCGGCCTCTTCGAGGTCAAACGCGGACTGTTCCCCATCGGCGGCTCAACGGTCCGCCTGCAGCGCCAGATCCCGCGCACCCACGCGCTGGAGATGCTGCTCACCGGCCGCCCGTACACCGCCCGCGAGGCCGCCGCCGTAGGCCTGATCGGTCATGTCGTCCCCGACGGCACCGCGCTCGCCAAGGCCCTGGAGATCGCCGAACAGATCAACGCCTGCGGGCCGTTGGCGGTCGAGGCGGTCAAGGCGTCCGTCTACGAGACCGCCGAGATGACGGAGACGGACGGCCTCGCCTCCGAACTCAAGCGCGGCTGGCCCATCTTCGACACCGCCGACGCCAAGGAGGGCGCCCGCGCCTTCGCGGAGAAGCGACCGCCCGTCTACAAACGAGCCTGAGCCCCACAGGCCCGGCTTCCAAAGGAGATCGGCATGCCCGAAGTCCTCAAAGCCCCCCTTGCCGTCGAGTTCCCCTTCACCCGCTCCCTCGGCCCCGTCCAGAGCGCCTTCCTGACCGGACTGCGCGAGCGCGTCGTCCTCGGGGTGAAAACCGTCGACGGCCGCACACTCGTCCCGCCCGTCGAGTACGACCCCGTCACCGCCGACGAGCTCCGCGACCTGATCGAGGTCGCCCCCACCGGCACGGTCACCACCTGGGCCTGGAACCACGAACCCCGCCGCGGCCAGCCCCTCGACACCCCCTTCGCCTGGGTCCTGGTCCGCCTCGACGGCGCCGACACCGCCCTCCTGCACGCCCTCGACGCCCCCGGCCCCGACGCCGTGCACACCGGCATGCGCGTCCGCGTCCGCTGGGCCGAGGAGCGCACCGGCGCCATCACCGACATCGCCTGCTTCGAGCCCTACGACGGCGAAGCAGCACAACCGACGGGCTACAGCGGCGAGTTCGAAGACGCGATCACCGGCATCGTCGCCGCCGCCCGCCTCGACTACACCTACTCGCCGGGCCGCGCGCAGACCGCCTACATCCACGCCCTCTCCGGCCGGCGCACCGTCGGCGAACGCTGCCCGTCCTGCCGCAAGGTGTACGTCCCGCCCAGGGGCGCCTGTCCCACCTGTGGCGTGGCCACGTCCCAACAGGTCGAAGTGGGTCCGCGCGGCACGGTCACCACGTACTGCATCGTCAACATCAAGGCGAAGAACCTCGACATCGAAGTCCCCTACGTCTACGCCCACATCGCCCTCGACGGCGCCGACCTCGCGCTGCACGGCCGTATCGGCGGCATCCCCTACGACCAGGTGCGCATGGGACTGCGCGTGGAGCCGGTGTGGACGAAAGGGGCCCGGTATCCCGACCACTACCGGCCCACCGGCGAGCCCGACGCGGAGTACGACACCTACAAGGAGTTGCTATGACGCGTGAGATCCGTGAGATCGCGGTCGTCGCCTTCGCCCAGACCGACCACCGGCGCAGCAGCGCGGAGCTCTCCGAGGTGGAGATGCTGATGCCGGTGCTGCACGACGTCCTCGCCCAGACCGGCCTGAAGACCGCCGACATCGGCTTCACCTGCTCCGGCTCCAGCGACTACCTCGCCGGCCGCGCCTTCTCCTTCACCCTCGCCCTCGACGGCGTGGGCGCCTGGCCGCCGATCTCCGAGTCGCACGTCGAGATGGACGGCGCCTGGGCCCTGTACGAGGCATGGACCAAACTCCTCACCGGGGACGCGGACACGGCCCTCGTCTACTCCTACGGCAAGTCCTCACCCGGCTCCGTTCGCGACGTCCTGACCCGCCAACTGGACCCCTACTACGTGGCGCCCCTGTGGCCGGACTCCGTCGCCCTCGCCGCCCTCCAGGCACAGGCGCTCATCGACGCGGGCGAGACCGACGAACCGGCCCTCGCCGCCGTGGCATCCCGCAGCCGCGCGGACGCCGCCGCCAATTCCCATGCCCAGCTGCGCGGTTCGGTACCGCAGGGCGACTATCTCGTACGGCCCCTGCGCACCGGCGACTGCCCGCCCATCGGCGACGGAGCCGCCGCCGTGGTCCTCGCGGGAGGGCAGCGGGCCCGGGAACTGTGCGAACGTCCTGCGTGGATCCGCGGCATCGACCACCGCATCGAGGCACACAGCCTCGGCGTCCGCGACCTGACCGACTCGCCCTCCACCCGCCAGGCCGCAGAGCGGGCCGGCGCCTTCGAACGGCCCGTCGACACCGCCGAGTTGCACGCCCCCTTCACCTCTCAGGAGGTCGTGCTGCGCAAGGCGCTGCGGCTCGACGACAGCGTCCGCGTGAATCCCTCCGGCGGAGCCCTGGCCGCCAACCCGATCATGGCCGCCGGGCTCATCCGCATCGGAGAGGCGGCCGCCGCCATCCACCGCGGGGAGTCCGACCGGGCGCTCGCCCACGCCACCTCCGGTCCCTGTCTGCAACAGAACCTGGTCGCCGTACTCGAAGGGGATCTGCGATGACCAAGGAGCCCGTGGCCGTCGTAGGCATCGGCCAGACCAAGCACGTGGCGGCCCGGCGGGACGTGTCGATCGCGGGGCTCGTCCGCGAGGCGGCCGGGCGGGCGCTCGACGACGCCGAGTTGGCGTGGGCCGACATCGACGCCGTCGTCATCGGCAAGGCGCCCGACTTCTTCGAGGGCGTGATGATGCCCGAGCTGTACCTCGCCGACGCGCTCGGCGCGGTGGGCAAGCCGATGCTGCGGGTGCACACGGCCGGTTCGGTCGGCGGCTCGACCGCGCTCGTCGCCGCCAACCTGGTCGCGGCCCGCGTGCACGGCACCGTGCTGACGCTGGCCTTCGAGAAGCAGTCCGAGTCCAACGCCATGTGGGGCCTGTCCCTGCCGATCCCCTTCCAGCAGCCGCTGCTCGCCGGGGCGGGCGGCTTCTTCGCGCCGCACGTGCGCGCGTACATGCGACGCAGCGGCGCGCCCGACACCGTCGGCTCCCTGGTGGCGTACAAGGACCGGCGCAATGCGCTCAAGAACCCGTACGCGCACCTCCACGAGCACGACATCACCCTGGAGAAGGTCCAGGCCTCGCCCATGCTGTGGGACCCGATCCGCTACTCGGAGACCTGCCCGTCCTCGGACGGCGCCTGCGCGATGGTGCTGACCGACCGGGTGGGCGCGGCCCGTGCGCCCCGGTCGCCGGCCTGGATGCTCGGCGGCGCGATGCGCAGCGAACCCACCCTTTTCGCCGGCAAGGACGCGGTGTCGCCGCAGGCCGGGAAGGACTGTGCCGCGGACGTGTACCGGCAGGCCGGGATCGCCGACCCGCGGCGCGACATCGACGCGGTCGAGATGTACGTGCCGTTCTCCTGGTACGAGCCCATGTGGCTGGAGAACCTCGGCTTCGCCGACGAGGGCGAGGGCTGGAAACTCACCGAGGCCGGGGTCACCGAGCTGGACGGTGACCTGCCCGTCAACATGTCGGGCGGTGTCCTGTCGACCAATCCGATCGGCGCCTCCGGCATGATCCGCTTCGCCGAGGCGGCGCTGCAGGCGCGCGGACTGGCCGGAGAACACCAGGTGGAAGGGGCCAGGCGGGTCCTCGGGCACGCCTATGGTGGCGGATCGCAGTTCTTCTCCATGTGGCTCGTGGGGAGCGAACCCCCGGACTCTTGAAAGACTCCGGAAAGGTCCTCCTCACGTGGCCTGTTGGCATCAGAAACCGATCGCTAGGCTGGCCGCGGACGACGAATCGGGAGGAGCACGGACGTGGCCGAGAGCACCATCCAGCAGCACCCGCTTGCGGGCTGGGACAAGCCTGACCTGGACCTCAGCACCGCCGACTGGCACTCGAGCAGCCGTGGCCTGGGGGATGTCCAGATCGCTTTTGTCGAGGGATTCATCGCGATGCGCAACAGCGGCCGCCCGGAAAGCCCTTCCTTGATCTTCACGCCCGCGGAATGGGGCGCGTTCGTGTCGGGGGCGCGGGAAGGAGAGTTCGACCTGACCTGATCCGACGGGCGATCCGGGGGGTGTTCCACCCGTCTTTCCGGACACGCGACCTTCAGCACCCTTCCCGGGCCGACGCCTGAGCGAGGCTGGCCCCGGGAAGGGAAGGTCGTCTTCCGGAGATGAGGAAGCCCATGAGCAGCACCCTGCCGGTCGTCGCGGCGGTGGACGGTTCGGACGACAGCCTGCGCGCCCTGGACTGGGCCCTCGACGACGCCCGCAGACGCGAGGCGCCGCTGCGTGTGGTCCACGTACGGCAGTACTCCGCGTGGGCGCAGCCCGGCGTGCTGGTCGCCGGGCCACCGGACTCGGACGCCGATCCGGTGCTCGACCGGGTGCGTGAGTATTTGCAGAGGCGGGCCGACCTGCCGCTCCTGGAGTATCTGGGCCTGGAGGGCGCACCGGGCGCCATGCTGCCCGAACTGGGCTCCACCGCACGGCTGTTGGTGCTCGGCTCCCGCGGCCGCGGCGGATTCGCCAGCCTGCTGCTCGGTTCCAACGGTCTGGCCGCCGCCCGTGACGCCGAGTGCCCCGTCGTCGTGGTGCCCCGGCCCGGACGCGAGGTGCACGGCGACGCACCGGTCGAGCCCGGCCCCCGCGTGGTCGTGGGACTGCAGGTGGACAGCCCCGACGAGGCGATCCTCGCCTTCGCCTTCACCGAGGCAGCACTGCGCGGCGCCCGCCTCCAGGCGATCGCCGCCTACACCTGGCCGCTCCAGAGCTGGGCGGCCCCCGGCGAACTCGTCCCGCCTGCGGTCGACCAGAGCGCCGTGGAGAACGAGACCTGGGCCCTGGCGGAGGGCTTCCTCGCCCCGCACCGCAAGAACCACCCCGAGGTCCGGGCCGACGCCTACGCGATGCCGGGCGACGCGGCGGGCCTGCTGGTCGCGGCCTCCAGGGACGCCGAACTGGTCGTGGTGGGCCGCCATCGGCGCCGTCTGTCGGCTCCCGCCCGCATGATGGGCTCGGTCACCCACGCGGTGCTGCTGCACGCGGCGGCACCGGTGGCGGTGATTCCGCCCGGGCCGGGGGAGGAGTAGGGCCCGGGGCGACCGTCGAATCAGCGGCCCGGGTGCCGCAGTCGCGGGACGGCGAGAGCCGCCCGGCGGGACAGCCGCAATGGCCCGCGGTCAGAACTGCGGTGGCGCCGGGTCCGGTGCCGTCGTCGAGGTCGCACCCGGTGGGGCGGTTGTATCCGCGATTGGCGTGACCGGCTTCGCGACTGTCGCGGCGGCTGTCGCGGTGCCAGGTCGGCGCCGCCGCCGAAGCCGTGCCCGGCTGCCGCAGCCGGGATGCGCGCCCGACCTCGAGACGGCTGCATCGGTTTACGGCCACAGCAGTTGTTTCCGCCAGCCCGCCTCCTCGCGCAGGTAGACGAGCCGTGTGTGCAGGCGTTCCTTGTCGCCCTGCCAGAAGTCGACCGACTCGGGCCGAACGGAGTGCAGCGTCCAGCCGGGCGCGACCAGGCCGGGCTCGGCCTCCAGTCGCACCAGGGACTCCTTGACCGCCGCGTCCCGCTCGGCGAGGTCCGTGAGCGGCTGCGACTGGCGGCCGAGCAGCGTCTCCGCGCGGGCGCCGACGCCCCGCGCCAGGAAGTCGGCGGCGCTGTCCTGGGGCGCCGCGGCGACGACGGGGCCTCGCACCCGGCCCTGGCGCGCCAGCTGTGGTCAGTGGAAGGTGAGGGCGGCGAAGGGGCGCGCGGCGAGGTCACGGCCCTTGGTGCTGCCGCCGTCCGAGGCGAACTGCCAGCTGTCGGGACCCACGCCCTTGAGGATCAGCGTCCGTGCCGTCGGATTCCCGTCCGCGCCCGCCGTGGAGAGCGTCATCGCGTGCGGCTCGCGCGCACCCGCCTCGGCCGCCGTGATCAGCCATTCGGTGAACAACTCCACCGGAGTCCCCGGCGTGGCGACCGGATCGGAGGCAGGCAGCTCCCCGGCGAACGCCTCGAGACCGTGCAGCAGCTCACGGAGATCCTCCATGAACTCTCTCCCTCGGCAGCTAATGGATGAATTGGAACCTATCATTAGCCGCATGCCGGAATCGCTGATCAGGGACGCCCGCCTCGCCCTGGACCTTGCCCTCACCATCCGCCACGACGGACATGGCGGCGTCGCCGACGACCTGACCGACCCGGCCGGACTCACCGCCTGGGTCCAGGCGCACCCCGAGGCCCTGCCGGACACCGCCGGCTTCGTCGCCGACGACGCGCACCTGGCCGCCGTACGGGATCTGCGCGCGGCCGTCCGCGCCCTCTTCGCCCGCGCCGTACGTCCCGCCGCACCCAGCCCCGCCGACGCCGCCCGCCTCCTGCCCGCGCCCGAAGCCGTCGCCCGCCTCAACGCCGCGGCCGCCCGCACCCCGACCGTCCCCGTGCTGCACTGGGCCGACGACGCCGAACCCGTCGTACACAGAAAGGCAGTTGAAGGCGCGGACGAACTCTCCTCGGCCCTGGCGCAGGCCGTGATCGCCTTCCTTGCGAGCCCCGACCGGCAGCGGCTGCGCGCCTGCCACGCGCCGCGCTGTGTGCGCTACTTCCTCAAGGAGCACCCGCGCCAGGAGTGGTGCAAGCCCTCCTGCGGCAACCGTGCCCGGGTCGCCCGGCATCACGAACGGCACAAGACGACAGCGCAGGCGTGACGGCTGGTCCGAGCCGGAGTGCCGGCCGGGTCAGCCGACCTGGATGTGCGTGTCCATCCCGAGCTGCTTGTGACCGGGGATCGGGCAGTACAGCTCGTACGTGCCCTTCTTGAAGGTCACCGTGACCGTTGCCTGCTGTCCGTCCTGGATGTTCTTGGTTTTGGCGTCCTCCACTCCGGGGCCGTCGATGGAGAGGGCGTGCGTGACCTTGCCGGCGTTGTCGGCGACGAAGGTGTAGGTGCCCGGCGTGAAGGACGACCGGGAGAGCTTCAGCCCGTAGTCGGTCTCGGTGACGGTCACCCGGGTCCCCGATCCGGCCTTGCCCGCGGCGGAGCCGGACGAGCTGCTTCCCTGGCCGTCGCCCCCGCTGGAGCAGGCGGCCAGGACGAGGACGGCGGAGAAGGCCGGCGCGGTCATCAGCAGTGTCATACGTGTCGTGCGGGCCTTGCGCGCAGTGCGTGGCATGAGGCTCATCCCCTTCGGGGCCTGCCCGCGAGTCGTCGGGCTTGTCCGTGTCTGGCGCGAGAGGCCCTCTATGGGGGATACGGACGGTCATGCCCCGGTGTTCAGGGCGGTCCAGTCCGGCCGGCCGCGCACTCCGCCCGCCCGGCGGATGCCGGTCACCGGACCGGCATACCTGCGCACGGGAGGCGGCCCTCACCCGTTGGTGGCCAGTAACGGTCGAACCGAGTCGCGCGACCTCCGCGAGGCGTACGCTGAGGTGCCTGTAGGTCACGGTGCGCGCCCGCTCCCCGCGCGGACGTACCACCGTGGCAGGGGGTACACCATGGGGCAGCGCGTGTGGAGCAGCCGAACCATCTTCGAACGGGAAAGTGAACTCGCCGCCGTCGACGAGGCGTTGGCGGAGCTCACCGGCCTGCGCAGGGACGGCGCCGAGTCTCCCGACCGCCCCCGCGGCGCGCTCCTCGCCTTCGCCGGGCGCGCCGGCATCGGCAAGACCACCCTCCTCGCCGAGGTCCGCCGGCGCGCCGCCGCCAGGGGTTGCACCGTTCTGTCCGCCCGCGGCGGCGACCAGGAACAGCGCGTCGCCTTCCACGTCGCCCGTCAGCTGCTGCAGCCCCAGTTCGCCGGCTCGGCGGAGAGCGATCTGCGGTCCTCGCTGGGCAGTTGGTACGACATCGTCGGCCCGGCGCTCGGCCTGTGCGCCCCGACCGGCGGCGCCCCGCCCGACCAACAGGGCCTGCGCGACGGCCTCGACTGGGTACTCACCCATCTCGCCGCACTGCGCGCGCCGATGGTCCTCGTCCTCGACGACGCCCACTGGGCCGACGCCGAATCCCTCAGCTGGCTCGCCGCGTTCGCACCCCGCGCCGAACAACTCCCACTGCTCGTCGTCGTGGCCTACCGCCCCGACGAACTCCCGGACCACGCCGAGTCGTTCAAGGGATTACCAGGGCGCGCGGGCGGACGCCCCCTCGACCTGGAACCGCTGAGCGCCGCCGCCGTCGGCCGCCTCGTGCGCGAGGCGCTCGGCGCGCAGGCCGACGACGCGTTCTGCCGCGAGTGCTGGGCCGTCACCGCCGGAAACCCCTTCGAGACGGTCGAGTTGATCGCCAAGGTGCGCGACCGCGGCGTCACCCCGACCGAGACCGGCGCCCACCTGCTGCGCGACCTCGCCGCCGCCGTCAAGGGCAGCGGCCTCATCGCCCGGCTCGAACGGCTCGGCACCTCCACCGTGCGGTTCGCCTGGGCCTGCGCCGTCCTCGGCACCGAGATCCGGCCCTCCCTCGCCGCGGCCGTCGCCGGACTCGGCCAGGAGGAGGCCGCCGACGCCGCCGACGCGCTGCGCGGCGCCCGCATCCTCACCGGCGCCGAGACCCTGGAGTTCGTCCACCCGCTGATCGCCACCGCCGTCTACCGGGCCATCTCGCCCGGCGTCAGGGTCGCCCTGCACGGGCAGGCCGCCTGGTGCGTGATCAACGACGGACAGGGTCCCTCCGCAGCCGCCCGCCACCTCCTGGAGACCCACCCCGACGGCGACAACTGGGTCGTGCAGCAACTGCGCGCCGCCGCCGAGGAGACCCTCCGCGCCGGCGCCCCCGACGCCGCCCGCAGCTACCTCGCCCGCGCCCTGCGCGAACCCCCGCCCTACGACGACCGCGCCGCCGTCCTGTACGAACTGGGCTCCGCATCCCTGCTCACCGAACCCGCCACCACCGTCAACCACCTGCGCGCCGCCCTCGAGGAACCCATCACCGACGGCGACCTGCGCCACCACATCGTCTACCGGCTCTCCCAGGTCCTCGCCCACAGCGACCGTCTCGCCGAGGCCTCCGACACCCTCGCCCGCGAGATCCGCGTCACCGACGACGCCCGCGTCAAGCTGCGCATGGTCGCCGAACAGTTCATGTGGGACGCCTTCCGCGCCGACGAACCCGACCACCCCTCCCGCTCCCGGCGCATGGCCAAACTCGCCGACCGCCTCAGCGGCCGCGACCTCACCGAGCGCTACATCATCGGCCTGCGCACCTGGGACGCGATCCTGCGCGGCGAACCCTCCCACGTCGCCCTGCACCACGCCGAACGCGCCCTGGCCGGCGGCCTCGGCTGGGCCGAACCCGACCGCGGCTTCGAGGTGCCCGTCCTGGTCGCCCTCGCCTTCATGTACGCCGACCGCCCCGGCCGCACCGAAGAGCTCTTCACGACCGGCATCGCCGACTTCGAACGCCAGGGCTGGCGCGGCGCCCACCTCTCCTTCGCCTACACGCTCCTCGCCTACGTCCGCTACCGGCGCGGCCGCCTCGCCGAGGCGGAGGACTTCGTCCGGGCCGGCCTCAGGCTCGCCGAACGCGTCGGCCCGGGCACCCCCGCCCACTGGTACGCGGTCGGCATCCTCATCGAAGTGCTGCTGGCCCGCGGCCGGGTCACGGAGGCCGCCGAGACCGGCGACCACTACTCGTTCTGCGCGCCCTTCCCGGCCGCCGTCGTCTTCCCCGACGCCCAGACCGTGCACGGCGAACTGCTGCTGGCCCGCGGCCTGACCAAGGAGGCGGCGGAGGAGCTCGCCGCCGCGGGCCGCCGCCTGGAACCGCGCGGCATGCGCAACCCGGCCTGGTGCCCCTGGCAGCTCCACCTCGCCCGCGCAGAAGCCCACGACACCCCCGAACGCGCCGTCGCCACCGCCCTCGAAGCGGTCGCCCGCGCCCGCCAGTTCGGCGCGCCGTCCGCCGTCGGCCAGGCCCTGCGCGTCGCCGCCGAGGTTTCCTCGGGGTCGGCCCGCATCAAGTACCTCGAGGAGGCCGTCGCCCACCTCGAGCGCTCCCCGGCCGCCTACGAACTCGCCTGCGCCCTGGTCGCCCTCGGCACGGAGCTTCGCCGTACCGGCCGCGCCAGGGAGGCCGCCGAGTACCTCTACCGAGGGCTGGACGCGGCCGTCCAGTGCTCGGCCGACGGGCTCGTCGAAGCCGCCCGCGACGAACTCGCCGCCGCCGGCCTGCGCCCGCGCCGCCTGCACAGCACCGAGACGGACACCTTGACGTCGAGGGAACGCGTCGCCGCGAACCTGGCAGCCGAGGGCCGTACCGAGACGGAGATCGCAAGAGAGCTGCACATCGACGAGCCGACAGCAGTGCGCCTGCTCTCCGCGGTCTACCGAAAGATGGGAACCGAGATCACTGGGCTGACGGTGGCGCTGAAGCCGACCTGAGGCCGGCCGCCCCAAAAGGGGCGCGGGGCGGTGTCCATGTGCGGCTCCGCCGGGTGGGCGCGACCAGCCCCGTACGACCCGCACACGAAGGACGAAGCGTGTCCCCCCGCGGCCCCGTGACCTCCCGCACATCGCCGAACGGCAGCACGTACCATGGGCGACATGTCGTTCCTCCGCCGCCGCAGCGCGACCCCCGCCGGCCCCGACTTCGACGTCCTGGCCATGGATCCGGGCGACTGGCCCGGCAATCTCGGCGCCGGGCTGCTGCCCGCCCCGGACGGCAGCTGTCAGGGCGTCTTCCTGCGCTACGACCTCTTCGGCGGCCGCGGCCCCGCCATGATCATCGGCAACCTCCCCGAGGGCTCCCCGGCCCGCGAGGTCGCCGAGGGTGAGATCCCCTTCGAGGTGGCCCAGCTGCTGCTCGCGCTGGAGAACGAGGAGGAGGTGACCGTCGTCGGCGTGGAGGACATGCCGGTCATGCAGGGCGACAACCTCCTGATCGTGCGCCGCCTCAAGCTCTCCGAGAGCCGTATCTCCTGCGTCCAGTTCGACCGCAGCGACAACGTCCTGGTGACCATCGCCGCCTGGGACCGCCCCATCACCGACGACCTGTACGCCCTGCTGAAGCCGCTCCCGGCGGAGCTTTTCCAGCAGGGCTGATCCCGGCTACGACACCGACGGCCGCACCTGCACGTCCGCGGCGCGCACGAACGCCACCCGGTGTCCGAACTGGATCTCGTAGTACAGGTCCTTGCCGGCCACGACCCGGTGCGAGTCGGTGGTGAAGGTGACCGCGTAGTAGTACTCGCCCGGCACCTTGTCACCGACGACGTACTTCTGCCCCTTCGGCAGGGTGTACGGCAGCGGGGCCACCGCCTGGGCGGGCACTCCCGCCGGGTAGGCCGAGGCCTCCGGGTAGGCACGCCCGTACACCGGGACGCTGTCCAGACCGTCCTTGGGCGTCACCACGAAACCGGACGCGCTCACCGCGGTCGGGTGCTTCTTCGGGTTCTTGAACCAGGCCTTCTGGCCCAGGTACCAGATCGCCGTCCAGTCGCCATACCGGTCGGCGACCGCGTACTGCTGCCCCGTGGAGACCCGTGAGCCCACGTCGTTGACGTCGATCGTCGAGTCGGCGCCCTTGTGCAGGCCGACGTCCTTGATCAGGGCGGAGTGCTCGTCGTGGTCGGAGTACAGCCGCACCTCGCTGGAGCCGTGCGCCGCGCAGGGCTCGCCCGCGGTGACACAGCCCGTGTACTGGGGCCGGTTGGTCGCGTAGTCGGGCCGGATCGTCACCAGCCCGCCGCTCTTGCCGGCGGTCCGCTTGAAGGGGTGGCCCAGCAGCTCGAAGTAGTGCCGCCAGTCCCAGTAGGGGCCGGGGTCGGTGTGCATGCCGGGGATGGTCGACGTGGTCGGTCCCGGCACATTGTCGTGGCCCAGGACGTGCTGCCGGTCCAGCGGGATGCCGTACTTGGCGGAGAGGTACTTCACCAGCCGGGCCGAGGACCGGTACATCGCCTCCGTGTACCAGGCGTCCGGGTTCGCCAGGAAACCCTCGTGCTCGATGCCGACCGACTTGGCGTTGACGTACCAGTTGCCCGCGTGCCAGGCCACGTCCTTCGCCTTGACGTGCTGGGCGATCAGGCCGTCCGTCGAGCGGATCGTGTAGTTCCACGACACATAGGTGGGGTCCTGGACCAGCTTCAGTACGCCGTCCCAGGCGCCCTCGGTGTCATGGACGACGATGTACCTGATGCTCTGTGACGCCGGGCGGTCGCCCAGGTCGTGGTTGCCGTAGTCGTTGTCCCCGAACTCCTCGTACGGGGCGGGGATCCACTGGCACGACACCGACTTCGGGCACTCCGCGCCGTCGTCGGACAGGGTGCGCAGTCCGGTCCTGGCGATCTGTGCGGTCTCGGGGGCCAGCCCGGGCCGGGCGGCCAGCGCGACCTGCTGACCGGCGTCCGTGGTGCGCCGCTCGCCGGTGCGGATCACGTCGTACACGTCGTTCGCGTACGCCGCCGCCGTCGCCGTGTCGTCCGCGCCCGAGAAGCGGGCCACCGCCCCGTACCAGTCCGCCGGGTCCTCGCTCAGCGGCAGGCCGAGCTTCTTCTGCGCGGCGGCCAGCAGCGCGGCACCGCCCGCCACGTTCGCGGTCTCGTCGCTGCGCAGCCGCTCTGCCGGGATGCCGGTGAGCTGGGCCGCCTTCGCCAACGTCTTGAGGCGGGCCGGGAGTTGGGAGTCCTGCGGCACCTTGGTGTCGGGATGCAGGGCCGCGCGGGCGGAGTCCCCGCGGGCGTCCTCCGTGCCCTCGCTGTGGTGCGAGGTCGCGGCGAGCGCGGTGCGGGCGTCGGTGAGGTGCATCGGGCCGTAGCCGGCGGTCACACTCGGCGCGCCCCCGTGCGCGTCCCAGCGGGACTGCAGATACGAGACGCCCAGCAGCACGCTCTGCGGGACGTGGTACTCGGCGGCAGCAGAGGCGAAGGCCAGCTGCAGCCGCTCGGTGGCGGGCGGCGCATCGGACGGGGCCATGCCCAGCAGAGGCAGCAGAAGAGCCGCGGAGGCGACGGCGCCGGCGGTTCTGCGGGCGCGTCTGTGGCCGGGTGCGGACGTGGGGGCGGTGGCGGATCCTCGCAATGCAGCCTCCTGGGACGGACGAGCGTGGCGGGGCGTGCAGGGCCGGTCGGTGGGTCTGTGTTACCGGCTGGCCGACGATCCGTCAATCATGCCCAGAGGCAGGGGATTTCCCATGTCAACACGAGTGTGCAGGAGTTTCGCTGCGGCGGCGTGCGGGCCTGCGCAGCGTCAGTGGCGTACACCAGTGGCCGTAGGGAAGCAGGTCGCGACATACGAAGGTCCGCGGTGTGCCGCTGTCCCGGGCACACCGCGGACCTTCGTCCCCGTCAGCGAGTGCCGACCGCCGCGCGCACGGCCCGACGGGCCAGCTGGCAGTCGTCGTGCAGCCGCCTCAGCAGCAGCCGCTGTTCCTCGCCGGACGGCGCAGCACCGGGGTGGGCCGCTCCCGGTGCCGCCGGGGTCATCTCGTGCATCGAACGCTGCACGGCCGTCTCGTACGTACGGATCTCACGGGTCAGGACCAGCATCAGGTTCACCAGGAACGCGTCCCGCGAGGCCGGGCCCGCCGACTGCGCGATCTGACTGATCTGACGGCGGGCCACCGGGGCGTCGCCGAGGACCGACCACAGCGTCGCCAGGTCGTAGCCCGGCAGGTACCAGCCCGCGTGCTCCCAGTCCACCAGCACTGGACCGGCCGGTGAGAGCAGGATGTTCGACAGCAGTGCGTCGCCGTGGCAGAACTGGCCCATGCCCTGCCGGCCCGTCGAGTGCGCGATGCCGTGCAGCAGCTTCTGCAGGTCGCCCATGTCCCGGTCGGTGAGCAGCCCCAGCTCGTGGTACCGCGAGATGCGGGCCGCGTAGTCGAGCGGGGCGTCGAAGGTGCCCGCCGGTGGCCGCCAGGCGTTCAGCCGGCAGATCGCGCCGAGTGCCGCCCTGATGTCCGCCCGCGGCGGGGCCTCCGCCGGGTGGCGCTGCAGTGCCGCCACCCGGCCCGGCATCCGCTCGATGACCAGTGTGCAGTTGTCCGGGTCCGCCGCGATCAGCCTCGGCACCCGCACCGGAGGGCGGTGCCTGACGAACGAGCGGTAGGCCGCTATTTCATGGCGGATCCGCTCGGACCACACTGGGGAGTGGTCGAGTAAACACTTGGCGACGGCCGTGCTGCGCCCGGTCGTTCCGACCAGGAGCACGGACCGTCCACTGCGGCGCAGCACCTGCACCGGAGCGAACTCCGGACAGATCCGGTGCACCGACGCGATGGCCGTACGCAGCTGGGCGCCCTGAGGGCCGGACAAGTCGAGTCTCCCGCTGAGCGGTTGGGTGCCGAGCCCGGCGGGGCGCCGCGTGCGGCCCGCGCCGAGCACCGGGGCCGCCGGGCGCGCGGCGGGGTCGAGGTAGGGGCCGCTGCCCGCCGGGCGGGGGTGCAGCGACCGGGGCGGGGCGGACACGGAGGACGATGCTGCGTACATGGGCGAAACAGATCCCTTCGTGTGCCTGCGACGTCTGTGCGCTACCCGGCCCGGTCCCTTGGATGCACCCTGGGGAATGCGTCCTCTGTTTCCAGCTCTGTTTCCAGAAGGCGACCGGGTCGGGGTGGCGCGTTCCTACCTGACACCCGATGCCCAGTGGCACACCATCTGGCGCACCCTGGCGAACCCTGGCGAATAGTCGCCCGGCATCTTTCACCGGGCTACTGTCAACTCAGCCGAGAACCTGGGGGCTTGACGTGAGCGGACAACCCAACACCCGTCTCTCGGACCTGTTCGGCCTGGCCGGCTGGTCCAAGGGTGAACTCGCGAGGCTGGTCAACCGGCAGGCGGCGGCCATGGGCCATCCGCAGCTGTCGACCGACACCTCCCGGGTGCGGCGTTGGATCGACATGGGGGAGATCCCCCGCGATCCGGTGCCGCGGGTGCTGGCTGCTCTGTTCACCGAGCGTCTCGGCCGTGTCGTGACCATCGAGGACCTCGGTCTGGTCCGGCACGGGCGTACGGGGAAACGGCAGGACGCCGGGAGTGTGGAACATCCCGACGGTGTGCCGTGGGCGCCCGAGCGGACGGCTGCGGTCCTCACCGAATTCACGGGAATGGACCTCATGCTCAACCGACGCGGCTTGGTGGGTGCGGGTGTCGCGCTCACCGCAGGATCCGCACTCAGCAGCGCCATGCACGACTGGCTGCACACCGATCCGGCCCTCAGGGCCGACGCTCCCCGATTCGACGATCCCCTGCATGCCGACCCCGCTGGGTTCGACCGCTACGAGGCCGCCCCCATCGGGTCGCAGGAGATCGAGGAACTGGAGCGCTCGGTCGAGGTGTTCCGCGCCTGGGACGCGGCCCGCGGCGGCGGGCTGCAGCGCAAGGCAGTCGTGGGGCAGCTCAACGAGGTGGGCGGCATGCTCGCCTACCGGCACCCCGACCATCTCCAGCGGCGCCTGTGGGGCGTCGCCGCCAACCTCGCCGTCCTCGCGGGCTGGATGTCGCACGACGTCGGCCTGGAGCCCACGGCCCAGAAGTACTTCGTCATCGCCGCCCACGCGGCCCGTGAGGGCGGCGACCGGCCCCGCGCCGGAGAGGCGCTCTCCCGAGCGGCTCGCCAGATGGTGCACCTGGGCCGGCCCGACGACGCACTCGACCTGATGAAGCTCGCCCAGTCCGGTTCCGGCGAAGAGGTGCTGCCGCGCACCCGGGCGATGCTCTACACCATCGAGGCCTGGGCACAGGCCTCCATGGGCAAGGGCCAGGCGATGCGGCGCACCCTCGGCCGGGCGGAGGACCTCTTCGTCTCCGACAAGGGCGACGTGCCGCCGCCGAGCTGGATGCAGATGTTCAAGGAGGAGGACCTGTACGGCATGCAGGCCCTGGCCTACCGCACGCTGGCCGAGCACGACCCCGGAGCGGCCGCGCACGCCCAGCACTACGCGGAGAAGGCGCTCGCCCTCAGGGTCGACGGCCGGCAGCGGTCGAAGATCTTCGACTTCCTGTCCATGGCCTCCGCCTGCTTCATCGCCGACGACCCCGAACAGGCGGACCGGTATGCACGCCTGGCCCTGATGTCGATGGGATCCAACTCCTCCCACCGCACCTGGGACCGGCTGCGCCAGATGTACCGGCTCACCGCCGAGTACTCCAGCTACCCGAAGATCCACGAGCTGCGAGAGGAGATCAAACTGGCGTTGCCGAGGCCGGCGAAGGGCGGCAACACCGCACGTGCATAGGGGGTTCGTGCAACTGCCGTAGTCTCACGCCGCTTTGGCGTCTCACATCACCCTGGCCACGAGCACGCACGCGTCGTCCGCGCGCTCGGCCCGGCCGAACTCCTCCACGACCGTCCGTACGCAGTCCTGTGCGGTCCGCGCCTCGGTGAAGCGCGGGGCCAGGTCGAGGAGCGGGTTCACGGCTTCGGACTCCGTGCTGCCGTGCCTGGGCACCAGCCCGTCGGTGTGCAGCAGGAGGAGGTCGCCCGCCTCGAGGGTCTCGTGGACCTGCTCGTAGGCGGCGCCCGAGGTCGCGCCGAGCAGGACGCCGTCGGGTGCCTGCAGCCTGCGCCCCGTCCCGTCGCGGAACAGCAGCGGGGCGGGGTGTCCGGCCTGCGCCCAGGTCAGGGTGCGGGTCTCGGGCCGGTAGCGGCAGCACACGGCGCTGCCCAGGGCCGGTTGCACGGTGGCGTCGAGTAACTGGTTGAGCAGGGCCAGCAGTTGCCCGGGCTCGGTGCCGGCCATCGCCATGCCGCGCACGGCGCCCAGCAGCGTCGCCATGCCCGAGGTGACGACGACACCGTGTCCGGTGAGGTCGCCGACGCTCAACAGGGTCTGCCCGTCGGGCAGTTCGAGGGCGTCGTACCAGTCGCCGCCGATCAGCGCGCTCGTCGAGGACGGCAGATAGTGCGCCGCCAGGTCCAGCGTCTCGGGGCCTTGGTGCGGGAGCCGCAGGGAGCCACGCCACGGCGGTAGCACGGCCTCCTGCAGCTCGACCGCGAGCCGGTGCTCGGTCTGCGCACGGTGCTGCTGGCGCTGCAGCGAGTCACGGGTCTCGCTCACCGCCCTCTGGCTGCGGCGCAGTTCGCTGACGTCCCGCAGTACGGCCCACATGGAGGCGGTGCTGCCGTCGGCGTCGAGCACGGGCTCGCCCATCATGTGCACGGTCCGCACCTCGTCGTCGGGGCGCACGATGCGGAACTCGCCGTCGATGGGCTTGGCGTCCACGAGGCAGTCCGTGACCATCGCCGTCAGCTGCGCGCGGTCCTCGTCCAGTACCACGGACGGCAGTTCGTCGAGGGTGAGCGGGGGAGCGGCGGGGTCGCGGCCCAGGATCTGGTAGAGCTCGCCGGACCAACTCGCCTCGTCCGTCAGGAGGTTCCACTCCGCACTGCCGACCCGGCTGAGCAGCGAGCCGCTCCGCGTGGCGGGCGCCGCCTCCGCGGCGGTCACGGGCGTCGGGCCGTCCCGCAGCTGCGCCAAGTGGGCATTGAGATCGGTGAGTTGGTGCAGCGCAAGGTCGCACAGCGCGCGCTGCCAGCGCTCCTGCGGGTCCGAACCGTCGCCGTGCGCGTCCCTCCGTACGGCGTCCACGTCGCCCTTGAGCCGTCGCGCCTGCGATATCAGCGCGTCGACCGAGCCGCGTCCTGGCGGCTGGGCGGCTGGGCGATCCGCAGAGAGATGGGACGGCATGAAGCACTCCGATGCGGGGACGGTTCGACCGGGGCTGACGGCTCGAGGGACCGTTACGACTCTTGCACAGCCCGCGACGCCCTGTAAGGGATTTGGCAACACACGATACGGTGGTGCTTCTGGCATATGCCACAGTCTTCACGGAGTGCTTGTGCGGTGCGAATGGTGTACCTCACCGTGCAGGTCAAGTCGTAGGTGACGTACGTGATTTGACGGGTCGTCGAGGGATTGCCGTAGGCGTTCAGCCGCGTGTTCGACGACTTCTTGTTCTACGGGATCCGGTGGGCGTGGATCAACCCCGCGGCGGCGATGGGTCGCACCCGTCGAAGGTGACGCAGGTCACATAAACTCGCAAGCGCTTCCACGTAATGCAAACGGCATCTGCGGGGTCGTAACAGCACACCGGAAATCCGGCCGACCTCCGACCGCAGTGGAGACCGACCATGGACATCACGCTCGAGCAGCCCGCCCCCGGCCGTCTGATCACGGCGGACGAGCGGGAACTGCCCGTTCCCGCCACGCTGCGCTACGTCTCCACGGACCCGCTGGCCGTGCACCTCGACTTCCCGCCCGAGGTCTCCCTCGACGGCACGGGTGTGACCTGGGCCTTCGGCCGCGCCCTGTTGGAGGAGGGGCTGCGCGGCCCGGCCGGCGGCGGCGACGTGCACATCTGGCCGTGCGGCGACAACCGCACGGTCGTGGAGTTCCACTCGCCCCACGGCCTGGCGCTGCTCCAGTTCGACACCACCTGTCTGCGCCGGTTCCTGCTGCGCACGTACGCGGTGGTCGCGGCCGGGCAGGAGGACATCGGTGCGGCCGTCGAGGAAGGGCTGAGCTCGCTGTTCGGCAACGTTTGAATCCTCCCCTCCCTGAAGGGAGGGGATTCCTGGCTCAGGCTGCCCGCTGAGGCGGCGCCTCAGTGGGTCTTACGCCCTCGGCACCAGCCGGGTTGAGACCAGCCCGGACCAGCATCACGCGGGCGGAGTTCTTGTCCCTGGGGGACACGGCTCCGCACGCGGTGCAGGCATACGTTCTCTCGCAGAGAGGTAGTGCGTGCTTGGTTCTCGCTCCGCACTGCGCGCAGTCCATCTGTGGGCCGGCTCACCCCCGCGCGGGCTGTTCCAGTCCTGCTCCGCAGGACTCCGATTCCTCCCCGGACCAAAGGCCGGGGCATCCTCGGAGGAATCCGGTGAACGTGCTTCACCCCACGCTCAGTACCGCAGGATGCCGGCGATGCCGTGCGCGTCGCCCAGCATCCCGTCCGGCACGAACCGGACGTCCGCGCCCGTCTCCAGGCACTGCTCGACGATCTCGTCCACGATGTCCTCGCGGGAGTCGAGGTCGCCGCTCTCGGCCGGGATCAAGTGGTCGCCGTGGCTGTCGCGCACCGTCACGCGGTAGTTCTCCTCGACGGCGAGCAGACGCACGCGGCCCTCGCGGGCGCTCTGCCAGACCTCATCGACGCCGGCCGCGAACGCCTTGCGGCCGCGGGCGGTTTCGAGCTCCCGGGCCACGGCGTCGGTGCTTCTGCGGGCCTCGGCGGCGACCATCGGCCGTACCGCCTGCCACACGGCGTCGGGCGTGCCGTGCGTGAGACCGCCGTGCGGCACGTGCACCGCCTCCTTGGTGACGCTGCCGACCTCGTCCAGCACGGACAGCGCCGCCTGCTCGCCGGTGATGTACAGCGGGCGCGGCTGGTCACGCAGGACCATGCCCATCGCGGCGTCGGCCTCCCGCAGGAAGTGGCGGGTGCCCTCGTCGCGGAAGGTGCTCGGCATGTCGCCGATGCGCTCCTGCCGCTCGGCGTCGAAGTTCTCCAGCCGCCTGGTCAGGGGGAATCCGCCGGTGCGGTCCTCCGTGACGCGATCCGTGCCGCCGCTCCAGAGGGTGGCCCGGTCGGGGGAGACCGACAGCACCCAGAACGGCCGTTCGGCGGCGTGCGCGGAGACCAGGTTGCGCGTGAGGAAGGTGTCCGAGAGCACCACGCGCTCCGGCACGGTTCGGGCGAGCGACCACACCTGGTGCTCGCCCGGAGCGGCGAAGATCACCAGGCCGTCCTCGGCGTGCGCCAGATCCACCTCCCTGAGGGCCTGGTCGAGGTGACGGACCACGTCGGAGCGCCGTTCCCGGGTCACCGAGGGGTCGGCCTCCAGCTGCTTTTTGGCCTCGGCCACCACATTGCGCAGCCGGACCGGATCCTGGGCGTTTTCGGGCTCTCGGCGATGCGTCGGCGTCAGCACGGACACGGCCGGATAGGCACGCGGACGCCGGAGCTCGGACAGGGTTGAGGGACTCAGGTCGTGCTCCATAACAAGCACGATAGGACCGTTTCGCCGATCGGGCATTAGGGGCCAACCACGCCGGGCATTGGGGACAATTCATTGCTAATCTCGCTCGGGTCGCCGGATGGCGCTCTCCGCATCGTCGATCAACGCCGATGCCCGACCCTCGCGGGGCCTTTCATGACGCAGGTCGAGCAGGAAACCGGGGCCCCAGCCACCGCCAAGCTCTCCTTCCCGACGCTCACCACCATGGTGGTCGGCTCGATGGTGGGGGCCGGTGTCTTCTCCCTCCCGCGCCGCTTCGCCCAGGAGACGGGCGTGGCGGGTGCCCTCATCGCATGGGCCGTCGCCGGTACCGGCATGCTGATGCTGGCCTTCGTCTTCCAGACCCTCGCGGTGCGCAGGCCCGACCTCGACGCCGGTGTGTACGCGTACGCCAAGGCCGGTTTCGGTGAATACCTCGGTTTTTTCTCGGCGTTCGGCTATTGGGCGAGCGCCTGCGTCGGCAACGTGACCTACTGGGTGCTGATCATGTCGACGATCGGCGCGATCGCGCCCGCGCTCGGCGACGGCGACACCGTGCTCTCGGTGGTGCTCTCCTCCGCGGGGCTGTGGCTGTTCTTCCTGCTCATCAGCCGCGGCGTCAAGGAGGCGGCGGCGATCAACCGGATCGTCACGGTCGCCAAGGTCGTGCCCATCCTCGTCTTCGTCGTTCTCGCGCTCTTCTATCTCAAGCCGCACGTCTTCGCCGAGAACTTCGGCGGCGCCGACTACGCAGGATCCCTGTTCCAACAGGTCAAGGGCACGATGCTGGCCACCGTCTTCGTGTTCCTGGGCGTGGAGGGGGCCAGCGTCTACTCCCGGCACGCGGCGCGCCGCGAGGACGTCGGCCGCGCGACCGTCCTGGGCTTCCTGAGCGTCTTCGCCGTGTTCGCGTCGGTCACGATCGTGTCGTACGGCCTGATGCCGATGAGTGAGATCGCCGAACTGCGCCAGCCGTCCATGGCGGGCGTCCTGGAGAGCGCGGTCGGCACCTGGGGCAAGGTCTTCGTCAGCGTCGGCCTGATCGTCTCCGTGCTCGGCGCCTATCTTGCCTGGACGCTGATGGCCGCCGAAGTGCTGTTCGTGGCCGCCAAGGACGACGACATGCCGCGCTTCCTGAGGCGCTCCACGGCGGCCGACGTGCCCGTGCCCGCGCTGGTGATGACCACCCTGCTCAGTCAGATCGTCCTGGTCGTCACGCTGTTCTCGGACGACGCGTTCAACTTCGCGCTGGACCTGACCAGTGCGCTGACCCTGATCCCGTTCCTGCTGGCCGCAGCGTTCGCCGTGCGGATCGCCCTGGCCGGAAACCGGTCGGGAAAGGGTGAGTTGGCGGTGGCCGGGCTCGCCACGGTCTACACCGCGTTCCTCATCTACGCGGCCGGGTTCAAGTTCGTCCTCGTCTCGTTCATCATCTACGCTCCCGCCACCGCCCTGTTCGTCATGGCCCGCAGGGAACAGGGCCGAAGACTCTTCTCGCCGCGCGAACTCGTCGTACTCGCCGTCTCGGCCGTCGGCGCCGTGATCGGGATCGTCGCCCTGGCGCTGGGTTGGATCAGCCTCTGACCCGCCGGCCTCTCGGAAAGGTGCACCGTGACCAGTCAAGACCCCCGTCCCGCGTACGGCGTCCACTCCGAGGTCGGCAGGCTGCGCAAGGTGCTGGTCTGCGCGCCCGGGCTCGCCCACCGCAGACTCACCCCGACCAACTCCAGCGACCTGCTCTTCGACGACGTCATGTGGGTGGAGAACGCGCAGCGCGACCACGCCGACTTCGTCGACGAACTGCGTGAACGCGGCGTCGAGGTCGTCGAGTTGCACGACCTGCTCGCCCGGACCCTGGCGGTCCCGGGTGCCCGGGACTGGCTCCTCGACCGCAAGATCATCGCCAACGAGGTCGGAGTCGGGCTCATCGACACCACGCGCGCCTATCTGGAGTCCCTCGAACCCGGGCGGCTGGCCGAGTTCCTGATCGGCGGCCTGGCCACGGGCGACCTGCCGGAGGAATATCGCACCGGATACCTCGCGCTGGCCCGGGAGTCGATCGGCGTCCGCGAATACCTGATGCCGCCGCTGCCCAACACCCTCTACACGCGCGACACCACCTGCTGGCTCTACGGCGGCCTCACCCTCAACCCGCTGTACTGGCCGGCCCGGCACGACGAGACCCTGCTGATGAAGGCGGTCTACACGTTCCACCCCGACTACGCGGGCTCCACCGTGTGGTGGGGCGACCCCGAACGCGACTGGGGCCAGGCGACGTTCGAGGGCGGCGACATCATGCCGGTCGGGGGCGGTGTCGTCCTGATGGGCATGAGCGAGCGCACTTCACGGCAGGCCATCACCCAGGTCGCCAAGGCGCTGTTCGAGCAGGGCGCCGCGGAACACGTCGTCGTCGCCGGCATGCCGAGGCTGCGCTCCGCGATGCACCTCGACACCGTGTTCACCTTCGCCGACCGCGATCTGGTGACCCTTTACCCGGCCATCATGGACGGCGTCCACACCTTCTCCCTGCGCCCCTCCGACCGGGCGCCCGGCATCGACATCACCGACGAGGGCTCGACCCCGTTCGTCGACGTCGTCGCCAAGGCGCTCGGCCTGCCGAAGCTGCGGATCGTGGAGACCGGCGGCGACGTGTATGCCTCCGAGCGCCAGCAGTGGGACAGCGGCAACAACGCGGTCGCCCTGGAGCCGGGCGTGGTGTTCACCTACGACCGCAACACCCAGACCAACACACTGCTGCGCAAGGCGGGCATCGAGGTCATCACCATCGTGGGCGCGGAGCTGGGCCGCGGACGTGGCGGCGGACACTGCATGACATGCCCGATCGTGCGTGACCCGGTCGAGTTCTGATCCGGGGCTTGTCTCAGGACCGGGGCGTGTCCGGTGTGTCGATCACCGCGATGTTGCCCTGGGCCACCGCGCACAGGGTCTCCGCGCCGCTCGCGTCGAGTGTGGTCACGTCGCAGCGGCAGACGACCCGGGTGCGGCCGGCCCGTACCACCTGGGCGTGTGCGCGCAGCAACGCGCCCGTGGCCGGGCGCAGATAGTCGATGGTGAAGCCGGAGGTGATCAGACCCGCCCCCACGACGGTGCCGGCGGCGAGCGTCAGCGTGTTGTCGGCCGCGTAGGAGAGCACCCCGCCGTGGACGAAGCCGTACTGCTGGAGCAGCTCCTCGCGGATGTCCAGCTCGAGCGTGGCCTCGCCGTCACCGAACGCCGCCACCCGGGCGCCCAGCAGCCTGCTGAACGGCTGCTCCGCAAGGATCTTCCGGGCCAGCTCCAGATCCATCGTCCCGCTCATCTCCACCTCACTTCACCAGTGAAGTGAGGGTGGCGCGGCCCGGTGACCTCTGTCAAGATCGGCCCATGTCCGAGCCCGACCGGCGTCTGTTCTTCCTGCTGCAGCGGTCCGCGCACCTCCTGCGCACCACGCTGGACAGGCGCTGCCTGGCCGCCGCCGGCGTCACCACCGCCCAGCTCGGCGCGCTGTTCGCCGTACAGGAGCAGCCCGGCATCACCCAGCAGGAGCTGGCCCGCGTCCTCGGGCTGCGCGAGTCCGGGGTCACCGCCCTCGTCGGCCGGCTGACCACGGCGGGCCTGCTGCTGAAGCAGACGCACCCGCGTGAACACCGGGCCGTGGTGCTGGAGTTGACCGAGGCCGGGGTCGCCGCCCTGCGCGCCGCGCAGCCGGAGGTCGACCGCTTCAACGCGCAGGTGCGGGAACTGCTCGGCGACGACGGGTTCGTGTCGACGGCGGGGGCCCTGCACCGGCTCGCGTACTGGGAGCCCTGACCCGGCTCAGTCGTCGTCCTCGTCCGGGCCGCAGGAGCTGCCGCTCGGCGGCAGCCCGCCGTACAGCAGGAAGTCGTCGACCTTGCGGTGCACACACTTGGAGGAGGCGTAACCGGTGTGGCCCTCGCCCCTGTTGTCGAGCACCACGGCCGAGGAGCCGAGCCGTTTCGCCGTCTCCACGGTCCAGCGGTAGGGCGTCGCCGGGTCGCCGCGGGTGCCGACCAGGAGCATCTTCGCGGTGTGCAGGTCACGCACCTTGTCGCGGATGAAGTCGGTGCCCTTGGGGCGGCCGTAGCACATGAGGAGTTCGGTGAGGCGGTAGCGGCCGAAGACCGGTGACGCCTGCTCGTACTCGGCGCGCAGCCGGCCGAGGTCCTCGGTGATCCGGCCCGCGCCGGGGCGATCGGGATCGTCCGCGCAGTTGATCGCCATCAGCGCCGCCGGAAGATTGTCGAGCGGGACGTCATTCTCGTCGACCAGGCCGGCCCCGGGCGTCTCGTTGCCGCGAACGGCGGCCCCGCCGGCCGTGAAGCCCATGATTCCGCGGGTGTCGCCGTCCTCGACGAGTTGGGCGAGCGCGCGTTCCAGCGAGGGCCACAACTCCTTGCTGTAGAGCGCCTGTCCGATGGCGCCGACGAGGTCCTGCCCGGAGAACGCCTCGCCGAAGTCGCTCGGCACCGGATCCTCGTCGAGCGAGTCGACGAGACCGACGACCTGGTCCCGGGCGTCGCGCGGGTCCTGTCCGAACGGGCACGCGATGTCCTTGGCACACCAGTCGATGAAGTCCTCCAGCGCCCTCTGCTGTCCCTCGGCGCCCGCCACACCCTGCTCGGCCATCGGCTCGGTCAGGGTGTCGACGCCGTCGAGCACCATCCGGCCGACCTTCTTGGGGAACTGGGCCGCGTACACCGCGCCGAGCCGGGTTCCGTAGGAGAAGCCGAGGTAGTTGAGCTTCTTGTCGCCGAGGGTCTGGCGCATCACGTCCAGGTCGCGGGAGGCGTTCACCGTGCCGATGTGGGGGAGCACGGGTCCGGAGTGCTTGGCGCACTGGGCAGCCGCCTTGCGCACCCGATCGAGCACGGCCTGCGGATGGCTGATGTCGGCGTCCTCGTCCGCCGCCGACGAGACCTCGTCGGTGCCGTCGCCGCAGCTGACCGGGGAGGATCTGCCGACCCCGCGCGGGTCGAAGGTCACCACGTCGTAGCCGTTGGTCAGGCCCATGAAGTCGTCGCCGCCGGCGGCGAGTTCGGGGACGCCCGCACCGCCGGGGCCACCGAAGTTCAGCAGCACCGAGCCCCTCTTCTTGCCCGTGGCCCGGTAGCGCGCGAGCGCCAGGTCGAGGGTGCCCGCCTTCGGGTCGGCGTAGTCGAGGGGGACGGTGACCTTGCCGCACTGAAGGTCCTTGGGCATGTCCTCGCCCCTGCATTTCGACCACGCGATCTTCTGGTCGTAGAACCGCGACAGGTCCGGCTCGGGCCCGTCCGAGGCCACCGCGGGCAGCCCCGCGGCGAGCAGGGTCAGGCTTACGGCTCCGGTGACGGCGCAGCGTCGTATGGCGGGCCGCTTCGACAGCTTGGCCAGCATCAATGCCTCCATGGGCGCCCGCCGGGGACCGGTGGAACGGCGCCCTCGATCACGATAAGCGGACGTTCCGGGCATCGCCTCCGGACGAGCGGGATCGCACCACATGACCTACCCTGTGCGCCTTCCTGGCACCGCTCCGCGCGTATGCGGCGGTTTTGCTGCCAGTTCGATAAACGTGCCGCTCGATGGGGTGAAAGGCCGATAAGCCATAACTCGGATGGTTCGCCCGCGTTTTATCCCGTGCGGGCGAGTGCCCGCTTCCTCGGCGCGGGCACCTGTCCGCGACCATGTCTGGAAGGCAGGGAAACCTATGCGAAGGGTTACCCGAAACGGTGTGATCGCCGTCGCCGCTGCCTCGGGCGCGATGGCCCTGACGATGCCGGTGACCGCCGCCTTTGCGGCCGACGGGGCCTCCGCGGACGGTGCCACCGCCGACTCGGGCGGCGTGCTCTCCGGCAACACCGTCCAGGTTCCGGTGCACGTCCCGGTGAACGTGTGCGGGAACACCGTGAACGTGGTGGGGCTGCTCAACCCGGCCGCGGGCAACAGCTGCGCCAACAAGGGCGGCGGCTCTTCGGAACGCGGCAGCGAGGCCCACGGCAGCGGAAAGGATTCGCCCGGGATCGTCTCCGGGAACGTCGTCCAGGTCCCGGTCCATGCACCGGTGAACGTCAGCGGCAACACCGCGAACGTGATCGGCGCCGGGAACGCGGCCACCGGGAACGAGTCCAGGAACTCCGGCCGCCATTCCCGCCACTGCACCGAGCCGGCACCGAAGCCGACCGCCCCCTCCGGGACGGTTCCGCAGCCCACACCCGCCCGGCACACCCCGCGGCACTCGGCGGCCTCCCTCGCCCACACCGGCACCGACCAGACGCTGCCCGCCGCCGTGGCGAGCGCCGCGCTGATCCTGGGCGGGGCCGCCGTCCACCGTCGCTTCCGCCCGCGGGCGACGCGCTGAGCGTCCCGCCCCATCTCAGGACGGGGAGGCCCTGCCGGCCGGGGGACCGGCAGGGCCTGCGGCCGTTCGGTCCGGCGGCCGTGGACCGCCAACGGCCCGACAGACAGGCCCAGTCGGATCCGGCCAACGGCCCGATCGCACCGTGACGCCCGCCGCAAGATCCGCAAGGATGCTGCGGGCGCGGTCGATCACCGCGCGCCGAGTCCGCCGTACCGCCACGGAATGGAGCGCACACATGCCCTCTGAGGCCCTCGAAGACCTCGTCGTCACCCAGGCCGGCCCCGACGACTGGCCGGTGATCAGCGGCTGGGCCGCGGACGAGGGATGGAACCCGGGGCTCTCCGACGGACCGGCGTTCTTCGCGCAGGACCCGGCCGGCTTCTTCCTCGGCCGGATCGACGGCGAACCGGTGTCGGCGATCTCCGTCGTCAACTACGGCGACGACTACGCCTTCCTGGGCTGCTACCTCGTCCGACCGGACCTGCGCGGCCGCGGCCACGGCCTCACCACCTGGAAGACCGCGCTGGCCCACGCCGGCACCCGCACCATCGGACTCGACGGAGTGGTCGCCCAGCAGGACAACTACCGCCGCTCCGGCTTCGAACTCGCCCACCGCACGGTCCGGTTCAGCGGAACCGCGCCCACCGTGGCCGAGCCTCCCAGCGGCGTGCACGCCGCGGTGGAGGCCGACCTCGCGGACCTCACGGCGTACGACAGCGTCTGCTCCCCGGCCGACCGCCCGCGCTTCCTCGCCCACTGGCTGACCGCCCCCGGACACCGCGCCGTCGTCCGCCGCACCGGCGGCCGCGTCACCGGCTACGGAGTGATCCGCCCCGGCCGCGACACGCTGCGCATCGGCCCCCTGTTCGCCGACACCGCCGAGGACGCGAGCGCCCTGTTCGCCGCCCTGACCGCCGACGCGGCCGGCAGCGAGGTCGCGGTGGACGTGCCGGAGACGAACACGGCGGGCATCGCCCTGGCCGAGGCGGCCGGCTTCACCCCCTCCTTCGAGACCGCCCGCATGTACACGGGCCCGGTGCGGCCGTACGCCCGGCAGCGGGTCTTCGGCGTCACGACGCTGGAGCTCGGCTAGCGCGCGGTCGCGGTGAGCAGGACCATCCCGGAGTCGCCGTGGTCCGGCAGGGTCGGGTCGGTGCCGATGCGGGTGACGGACAGGTCGCGGGTCAGCGGTGCGAACACTTTCGTGACCAGCTCCGGGTTCACGGGGCAGCCCGGCCAGTGCGACGCGGGGCCGATCCGGTGGGTGGGCATGTTCTCGATGAAGGCGGCCACCAACGACCCGCCGGGGACCACGCACTGGACGAAGGCGCGGCAGAAGTCGGCGAATTCCGCGTAGTCCTCGGTGGCGCCCTCGGCGACGAAGTGCATCGACGCCAGGTCGTAGGCGCCCGGTTCGAGGGACCTGACGTCGGCGTGGACGATGTTCACGTGCGCCAGCGCCCCGGCCAGCGTGGCGGGCAGGTCGGAATTGAGGCGGCGGCAGAGGGCGTGGAACGGCTGCCAGCTGGCGTCCGGGCCGTACAAGAACTGCCGTTCCAGATAGGCCACGTTGCCCGCGCCCGCCTCGACGGCGTCGATCCGGCGGCTCGCGGCGGCCGCGAGGATCAGCGGATACAGGTTCGGTCCCGCGCCGAACTCCACCGAGCGGGCGACGGATCCCGGCGCGAAGCGGCGGTAGAAGGCCGAGTGGTGGGTGATGACCGCGGCGTCGGCGGGGTGCAGGTCGCGGTAGTTCTCGGCGAGGTAGTCCGCGACCGGCCAACTGTCCCAGTCGACATCGTCGTTGTGCGTGATCATGGCCGTCTCAAGCCTTCGCCTTCAGCGGGAACCGCGCGGACAGCCGGCTCAGCGTGCGGTTCAGCCGCTCGATGTCGTCGTCGGAGTTCAGCGCCGTGATCTGTATGCGGAAGCCCACCCGGTCACGTGGTACGAGCGGATAGGCGGCCAGCGTCACGTAGATGCCCTCCTCCCACAGGAACGCCGCGACCGCCTCGAGGTCGTCGGCGTTCGCCAGCGGGATCTCGATGATCGGCAGCCCGTCCGTGTTGAGCGTGCCCACGTTCAGCCCGTCGAGATGCTCGAGCACCCGGGCCGTCCTGCGGTACACAACCGCGCGCAGTTCGTCGCCGCGGCGGTCGTTGACGTCGAGCCCGGCCAGCGCCGTGGCCAGAGACGCCGTGGGGGACGGTCCCGAGTACAGGTAGGGGCCCGCGGCCGTCTTGAGCCGGTTCTTCAGCTCCGTGGGCAGCGCCAGGAAGGCCAGCAGTGACGAGTACGCCTTGGAGAAACCGGACACGAGCACGATCGAGTCGTACGACTCCCCGGCGTGCCGCACCACGCCGTTGCCGCGCGAACCGTACGGACACGGCTCCTGCGGCCCGCGCTCGCCGATGACACCGAAGCCGTGCGCGTCGTCGACGTAGAGCGTCGCGCCCCCGGCGCGGCAGACCGAGGCCAGCGCGGGCAGGTCGGGGAGGTTGCCGGTCATGCTGTTGACGCCGTCCAGGCACACCAGCCGCGGCAGCCCCGCGGGCACCGAGGCGAGCAGGGCCTCCAGTTCATCGGGCCGCTCGGCGTGGAAGCGGTGCAGGGTGGCGCCCTGGCCGCGGGCCACGACGCAGCCGTCGTAGACCGTCCGGTGCGCCGTCGCCTCCACGAACACATGGCCGTCCTCCGCGAGGATCGGGATCACCGAGCCGTGGATCAGCGTGAGGGTGGGCAGCAGGAGCGTGTCCTGCGCACCGAGCAGCGCCGCCAGCCGATCCTCGATCTCGGGGTACAGGCGGGGGCTCCCCAGCAGCCGTGACCAGCTCGGGTGCGTGCCCCAGCGCCGTACGGCGGGATCCACGGACTCCATGACCTCCGGGTCCCAGTCGAAGCCCAGGTAGTTGCAGGACGCGAAGTCGACCAGCCAGTGGCCGCGGCTGCGGATGTGCCGGCCCCGCACCTCGTCCAGCACCGCGTCGCTCATCGGGCTGGTCCGCCGCAGATGCTCCAGGTCCGCCCAGAGCGCCGTCCGCCGTGCCCGGTGCCCGGGCCGCGGCACGGGCACCGGCGCCGGCTTCCTGCCGCTGTTGGAGGGCGCGTAGCAGCGGCCCTCGTGCTGCCGCAGCACATGCCCGCTCTGCTCCACCGTCATCGGCCGGGCGAACAGATAGCCCTGCCCGAACCGGCAGCCCATGTCCGCCAGCAGGTCGCGCTGCCCCGGGTCCTCGATGCCTTCGGCGATCACCTGCAGGCCGAGCGTGTCGGCGATCCGTACGATGCCCTCGACGAGCGCGACCTGCCGGGCGTCGCGTGTGATGTCGTCGATGAACGTCTTGTCGATCTTCAGTACGTCGATGGGGAAGTCCCGCAGGTAGCGCAGCGAGGAGAAACCGGTCCCGAAGTCGTCGACGGCGATGTGCACGCCGAGCTCCTTCAGGGAGCGCAGCACCGCCTGGATCTGGGTGTCGCGGCGCAGCAGTACCGTCTCGGTGAGCTCCAGCTGCAGCGAACCGGGAGCCAGACCCGGCGTGCGCAGCGCCCGGCCGACCTGGTCGAGGAAGCCGCCGTCGCGGAACTGGCGGGCGGACACGTTCACGCTGACGTACGGCGGGGTGACCGGGCCGGGCAGCTGCTGCAGCCCGACGATGTCGCTGACCGCGTTCTGCAGCACCCACGCCCCGAGCGGCGCGATGTGCCCGGTCTCCTCGGCCACTGTGATGAACTGCTCCGGCGGGACCGGCCGGGGCGGCGCCTTCGGCCAGCGGATCAGGGCCTCGAAGCCGACGACCTCGCCCGCGGTGATGTCCACCACCGGCTGGTAGCGCAGGGCGAACTCCTTGCCGGCGACCGCCTCGGCGAGCCGGCTCTGCAGGTCGTGCCGCTCGACCATGCGGGTGTGCAGCAGCGGCTGGAAGCGGCGCCACTGCCGCTTGCCGGCCGACTTCGCCGCGTACAGCGCCAGATCGGCGTGGCCCAGCAGCTCCTCCGCGTCGGTGCTGTCGCGGGCGGTGGCCACGCCCACACTGGCGGACACGGTCACCGACTCCTCGGAGAGGGCGAACGGCCTGGTCAGCGTCTGGATGACCTGAGCCGCCAGCAGCTCCGCGTCCAGCGGTTCGCGGGCGTCCTCCATGAGTACGGCGAACTCGTCGCCGCCGAGCCGGGCCGCGGTGTCGGTGCGGCGCAGCGTCTTGGACAGGCGGTTGCCGACGGCGACCAGCAGATGGTCGCCGGCCGAGTGCCCGAGCGTGTCGTTGACCAGCTTGAAGTCGTCCAGGTCGATGAAGAGCAGACAGGTCAGGGAGGACTCGCGCCGGCCGCGCAGCAGGGCGCGTTCGATGCGCTCCTGCAGCAGCGTGCGGTTGGGCAGCCCGGTCAGCGAGTCGTGGAAGGCCCGCTGCGTCAGCTCGTGCGCCAGCCGGCGCTGCTCGGTCACGTCGCGCAGGGTGACCACCAGACCTGCCACGGTCCGCTCGTCGCGGAAGTCGCTGCACCGCACCTCCACCTCGACGCGGCCCGCCCGGTGGCGCACCCACCAGTGGTCGTGGGTGGCCCGCGGACCGGTCTCGCGCACGGCCGTCAGCTCCCGCGCCGCGCGGTGCCGGTCGCGCGGGTCGACCAGCTCCGGCAGGGAGGCGCCCACCAGGTCGGCGGTGCCGAAGACGGTGGCTGCCGAGGGACTGGCGTACCGGATGGTGTTGTCGTCCTCGACGATGAGGATGACGTCGGAGGTGTTGCGCACCAGGGTGCGGAAGTACGCCTCGCTCTCCCGGCGGATGATCTCCTGGCGCAGCGCGATGCGTTCCAGGGCCAGCCCCGCGTGCGAGGCCAGGATCTCCATGGAGCCCCGCGTCTCGGTGAGCGGCCCCGCCGGTCCGGCGACCAGCAGGACGCCCGGGACGTCGCCGTACGGGCGGTCCGGCGGCGTCATCAGACAGACCAGGACGGTCGCGGTGCCGTCCAGTTCGGCGGTGTCGGCGCCCAGTTCGCGGGCGGCCACGATCCGCCCGTGGTACTGCGCCAGACCCGCCGCCCGCTCGGCCGGCAGCAGCAGGGTGCGGTGGCCGACCGCGGTGCCCAGGAACCGGTCGACCGCAGCCTCGCACGAGCGGGCGACCTCCTGCTGCCGGACCGCCGAGACCAGCGAGGCGGCCGCGCGGCGCAGCACCAGTTCCCGGGAGACAGCCTTGCGGTGCGCCACCACCATGCCCGACAGCCGCAGGATCACCAGCAGGAAGAGCACGCCCGAGAAGGCGGCGATGACGGCGGCGTCGTGCGCCGAGCCGCTCAGTCCTTCGTACAGCAGGATCCCCGGCGCGATGAACGTCGCCACGGCCAGCATCAGAATCCGGCGCCGTGGCGGCAGCAGCGACCCTCGCTGGGACGCGGCCGCGGTGAGGTCCACCATGTCCGGGTGCAGTGCCGCCAGTCCCCAGGCCGTGTAGAAGACGATCCACCCGACGTCCAGCAGCGTGCCCGCCTGCCATGATTCGTTGAGCTGCAGGATTCCGTACGCGATGTCGATGGCGAGCAGCGTCAGCGTGCCGACGACCAGGAACTGCACCGATCTGTTGTGCGCGTCGACCGGGTGCGGCGTCAGCAGCCGCGCCAGCAGGGCCAGCACGAGGACGTCACCGAGGGGGTAGGCGATGCTGATGGCCCGCTGCTCCCAGGTCAGCCCCTTCACCTCCGTCAGCGGCTGTACCAGGTAGACCCACACGGGCAGGGCCAGACCGGCCGTGATGATCAGCGCGTCGAGCAGGCTCGGCAGGTCGTGGCCCGCCCAGCGGTAACGCACCAGACCGGACAGCCCGAGGGCGAACAGCGGATAGGTGGCGAGGTAGCAGGCGTCCGCGGGGGAGGGGAACGGGTTGGAGGCGTGGAAGTACTCCTCCACGACGTTGTAGTACGTGTCGCCCGCGATGAACGTGAACAGCCCCGCCGCGAGCACCCACCACGGCCAGCGCTGGGCCGGGCCGTTGACATGGCTGCCGACCAGCACGGCGACGACGCCCGCGAGTCCGATGACGGCCCACACCGAAGAGCGTGCGGCGGGCACCGTCATATAGAGGGCCGTTGCGGCTGCGACCAGCGCAGCATGCGCGGTCATCAGCCGATGTGCCGGCTGCAAGAGCAAGCGCCTCCCCCCGCCTGGAGGAGACCGGGCCGTCCAACCTGGTCTGATTCCTCCTAGATCGTAGGCACTTCGACCGGACGCCTGCATCTCGGGCGGACGGACCGCCCTCAGGCCCGCCCCCGGTGGAATCGCCGGTGCAACGCCCGCACCTCCTCCACGAGCTCCGGCACCGGACCCTCCACCACTACACCCGGTGCCACCTCGTGCACCGGCAGTGTCCGCACCGGCGGCGCGGGCACCCCCAACTCGGCCAGCCAGGCGGCGAGTTGCTCCGAGGACGCCACGTACACGATCCGGCCGAGCCCCACCCAGGCATGCGCGGCCGCGCACATCGGGCAGTGCTCGCCGGACGTGTACACGGTGGCCGCCGCCCGCTCCTCGGGCGTCATGCGGGCCGCGGACCAGCGAGCGAGCTCGAACTCGGGATGCCGGGTGCGGTCGCCGGAGGCCACCCGGTTGTGGTCCTCGGCGAGCACGGCACCGTCCCCGCCCACCAGGACCGATCCGAACGGCTCGTCCCCGGCCTCCAGCGCCTCGCCGGCCAGCTCCACACAGCGGCGCAGATACGTCAGTTCGGTGTCCATCACCGTCATGGTCTACGGCCTCCTCGCCACGCGATCTTCGCCGCGCAGCCTATGCGCGCCCCCGCACGGCCGGGAAGGCGTGCCGGCGGGCAAGGGTCACCACGGTGAGGGCGGCCGTGAGCAGGGGCAGTGCGGTCCAGGGCAGCGCGCCGGGGCCCAGGCGCTCCAGGGCGAGGCCGCCGGTCAGCGAGCCCGCGGCGATACCCGCGTTGTACACGGTCGTCTGCAGGGAGGTGGCCACGTCGGCGTGGACGGGACCCGAGGCGTCGACCAGCGCGGTCTGGATCAGCGTGGGCGCACCGCCGAACGCCACACCCCACAGCGCGACCGAGCCGAGCAGCACGACGGGCGTCCTCGCGTACAGGCCCAGCACGAGCATGACGGCCGCGCACAGCGCGAGCGCGCCCAGCAGCACGGCCCGCAGACACCGGTCGACGAGCAGCCCGGTGACCCAGATGCCGGCCACCGTGGCCACCCCGAACACCAGCAGCACCACGTCCGTACGGCCGAAACCGGCGTGGGCCGCGAAGGGGGCGACGTATGTGTACATCACCTGATGCCCGAGGAGCAGGAACAGCGTCACGGACAGCACGGCGGGCAGACCCGGAAGCGCGGCCACCCGTACGAGCGGCACGCGCGCGTGCGCCGGCTCGCCCGGAAACCCGGGCACTCGCCGGTACACTCAGCCCACGAGCAGCACCGCGAGCCCGGCCAGCACCCCGAAGGCCGTCCGCCATCCCATCGCTCCCGCCAGCGCGGTCCCGGCGGGCACGCCCAGCGACAGAGCCAGCGTGATCCCGGCGAGCACGACCGCGATCGCCCGGCCGCGCCGCTCGGCCGGCACCATCCGGGCCGCATACCCGACGAGCATCGCCCACAGCAGCCCGCCCGTGCATCCGGCGACGAGCCGTGCGCCGAAGGTGAGTGCGTACGACGACGACAGCGCGACGACGGCGTCGCTCACCGCGAACCCGAGCAGCGCGCCGACGAGCACGGGCCGCCGTGGCAGCCCTCGAAGCAGCGCGGTGAGCGGGATGGCGGCCGCGAAGGAGGCGGCCGCGTAGGCGGTGACCAGGAACCCGATGCGGGCTTCGGGGACGCCCAGCGCCGGTGCCATCTCGGGCAGCAGACCCGCGGGGAGCAGTTCGGTCATGACGGCGGTGAAGGCGGCCGTGGACAGGGCGAGCAGCCCGGACCAGGGCAGCGGGACGGGCAGGGCGGTGCCCTGGGCCATGGATGCGGTGGACATGCGACCATGCTCGAACCCTCACATCAGTGTGAAGGCAAGGGCGACTCGTGGAGGCGGCCATGAAGATCGGCGAACTGTCCCGCCGCACCGGTGTGCCCACGAGACTGCTGCGCTACTACGAGGAGCAGGGACTCCTCAGCCCCGAACGCACCGAGAACGGCTATCGCGACTACGGCGAGCCGGCGGTCCGGGACGTTCAGCAGATCCGCGGCCTGCTGGACTCGGGCCTGACGACGGAGATGATCCGTGCGATCCTGCCGTACCTGTCCGGCCCGGACGAGATCCTCCTCCCCGCCGGCCTGCTGACCCCCGAGACCGCGGCGCTCCTGCAGTCCCACATCGACCGCATCCAGTCCCGCATCGACTGCCTGGCCCGCAACCGGGACCGGCTGAGCGCATATCTGGCGGCGGTGCGGCCGGAGGGCGCTTCGTAAAGGCGTTGCCGCCCTCGCCCCCCGGATGCTGGAGTGAGCCCATGGATCATGCAGCGGTGCTCGCCCTTTTCGACCGTGACATGCGTGAAGGCGCCCAGCCGGACGGGCCCGACGCGCGGGTGGAGCGGGTCGGTGGTGTGGTGCGGCAGGTGTCGTCCGCGCAGGGGTGGAACGGCGTCGTCTGGTCCGACGTGGACGAGACGGGCGCGGACGCGGCGATCGCCGAGCAGATCGCGTACTACTCCGATCTCGGCCGCGAGTTCGAGTGGAAGCTGTACGGGCACGACCTGCCGGTGGATCTGGGGCAGCGGCTCAGGGACGCCGGATTCGAGGCCGAGCCCGAGGAGACGGTGATGGTCGCCGAGGCGGCCGCTCTCGATCTCGACGTCGAGCCGCCCGAGGGCATCCGTCTGCTGCCGGTCGCCGACGCGACGGGCGTCGGCCTCGTGGCGGACGTGCACGGCAAGGCCTTCGGCACCGACGGCTCCCGGATACGGCACCAACTGCTCGCCCGGCTGACGCAGGAGCCGGACACGGTCGTCGCCACCGTCGCCCTCGCCGGCGACGTGCCGGTGAGCGCGGCCCGTATGGAGCTCGTGCCCGGCACCCGGTTCGCCGGGTTGTGGGGCGGCGGCACCGTCGAGGCCTGGCGCGGCCGAGGCGTCTACCGGGCCCTGGTCGCCCACCGCGCCCGCGCCGCGGTCGACCGCGGCTACCGCTACCTCCAGGTCGACGCCTCCAGTCAGAGCCGCCCCATCCTCGAACGCCTGGGCTTCGAGCCGCTGACCACGACGACGCCGTACACGTACGGCCCGTAGCGGAAGCCGGCACGACGTACGTCCCGTGGCGGGAGCCGGTCAGTCCAGGCCGAACGCGTCCGCCAGCAAGTCCAGTTGGGCCGTGAGCAGCGTGCCTCCGTCGTGGCCCATGCCGGTGAACTGGCCGGACACCTCCAGGCCGATCGCCCCGTGCATGTGTGCCCAGGCGAACACGGCTCCGGCCAGCGCGACCCCTTCCGCACCGGCGGGCACGTTCCCGCGCGCCCACTGGGCGACGGCCTCGTCCGTCTCCGCCCAGGCCGTCATCTGCTCCACCACCGGCCGCACCGCCGCCGACGGCTCGCCCTCTGCGAAGGCGGGCAGGAACGGCCCGAGCACGGCCCGTGCGCTGTCGAGGGTGTCCGGGGGTGCGGTGTAGCCCGGCACCGGGGTGCCCTCGATCAGCAGGTAGCGGTGCGGTTGCGCGACGGCCCAGTCCCGGCAGGCTCCCGCGAGCGCCTGCAGCCTTGCGCGCCCTGACGAGCCGGGCGGCAGTGCGCCCGCGGTTGCGGAGACGGCCGCCGCCAGGTCGGCGTAGGCGTCGCGGATCAGATCCGTCAGCAGGGCGTCGCGGCTGTCGAAGTAGCGGTAGAGCGCGGGACCCGAGAGGCCGACTTCCTTGGCGATCCGGGTCAGGGCGACGGCCGCGGTACCGCCCTCGGCGAGCTGCCTGAGCGCGATCTCCTTGATCTCCACGCGGGTCTGCTCGCGATAACGCGCCCGCGGGCTCTGCGTGCTGCCGGCCACCGGCGGCCCCCTCTCCTGATCTTGCGAGACACCCTAACGAAAGGCCGGACATCCCGCCGTTGCTAATGACACTCGAAAGAGTTACAGTCTCTAACAGAAGTGAGAGCCAATCACCATCACACGGAGTTCGTCATGACGTCTGACACCGCTGCCACCGCTGCGTCGCGCGACCTGCACACCGTCCTGGGTTCCGGCCCGGCCGGCACCGCTCTGGCCCGCGAGCTCGTACGCCGCGGCCACCCCGTCCGCCTCGTCGACCGCAACGCCACCGGGCCCGCGCTCGACGGGGTCGAGCGGTTCGCCGCCGACGTCAGCACGGCGGAGGGTGCCCGGGCGGCCACCGCGGGAGCGGCCGTGGTGTACCACTGCGTCAACGTCGGCTACCACCTCCAGGTCGAGGTGATGCCCCGGATCCAGGAGGCCGTCCTCGGGGCGGTCGAGGACTCGGGTGCGCGGCTGGTGGTCCTCGACACGCTGTACCCGTACGGCGAGACCGGGGGAGCGGTGATGACCGAGGACTCCCCGTGGAAGGCCACCAGCCGCAAGGGCCGGATGCGCGCCGCACTGGACGAGAAGTACCTCGCCGCACACCGGGAGGGGCGCGCCCGTGTCGTCCTCGCCCGCTCCGCCGACTTCATCGGTCCCGGCGTGCTCAACTCCACCCTCGGTGCGGCCGTGTTCCCCGCCGCACTCACCGGCGGAGAGGTCCTGGGCATCGGCGACATCGACCTGCCGCACAGCTACACCGACATACGGGAGGTCGCGGCCGGACTCGCCACCCTGGGCGAGCAGCCGGAGGGCGACGGCCGCGTCTGGCACCTGCCCACCGCGCCCGCCGTCACCACGCGCGAGATCCACGCCATGATCGAGAAGCGGGTGGAGCGGCCGCTGCACATCGTGGTCCTCGAGGAGGCCAAGCCCTTCGGACCGTTCGACGAGCAGTTCATGGCCGAGTACGCCGAGATGTTCTACCAGCACACCGAGCCCCAGATCATGGACTCGACCGCCTTCGAGCAGACCTTCGGCGTCACGCCGACGCCGCTCGCGGAAACTCTCGACACGACGCTGACCTGGTACGGAGAGTGGCTCGCGCAGAAGTGACCGCGGTCGCGCCGACCGCGATGTCACATCCGCGGCCGCCCGATCCGTCGCATGGTCATGACGACGAACCGGAAGAACCAGAGCATCCTCCTCGCCGGCGCCAGCGGCGTCCTCGGCGGACACATCACCCGCGCGCTGACCGAGGCCGGCCACAAGGTGACCGGGCTCGGGCGCGGGCCGGCGAACGGTGTCCGGGCCGACCTCGTGGACCGCGACGCACTGCTGCGCGCCGTCGACGGACAGCACTTCGACACCGTCATCCACGCCGCCACCGCGCTGAGCAAGGCGCCCATGCGCCACCGCGACATGCACGCCACCAACGCCCTGCGCGTGGACGGCACCGCCCACCTGGTGGAGGCCGCGCAGGCCACGGGCGCCCGCCGCTTCGTGAGCGAGTCGATGGTCTTCGGCTACGGCTACGGCGACTTCGGCGCCCGCCCGATCACCGAGGACGACTCCTTCGGCCCGCGCGGCACCACGGCAGAGCTCGAAAAGCACGTGGAGGGCATGCGCATCAAGGAGCAACTCACCTTCGGGGCAACCGGGTTGGACGGCATCTCGCTGCGCTTCGGCCTCTTCTACGGCCCCGGCGGCACCGACGCCGTGCTGCCCATGCTGCGCAAGCGCCGGCTCCCCGCCCCCGACGACCACGGCAGGGTGCTGCCCTGGATCGAACTCACCGACGCGGCACGTGCCGTGGTCGCCGCCGTCGAGCGCGGCCGCCCCGGCCAGGCGTACAACATCGCCGACCGCACACCGCTCGGATTCCGGGCCCATGTCCTGTACGTGGCCGAGGAGTTCGGCCTGCCGAAGCCGATGACCGTACCGCTGTGGCTGACCCGGCCGATGTCGTACGCGCACACGATGATGTCGACCAACCTGCGGGTCTCGACGGCCAAGGCCGAGCAGGAACTGGGGTGGACGCCCCAATACCCCTCCAGCCGCGACGGCCTCGCCGCGCTGGCAGCCCGAGGGTGAAGGCACAACTGGGGCCGTTCGGACCAGGGTTGAGGGCCGAACGGCCCCCCTTCGCCGACCGGTGCGGATGGGACTCTCCTCGGTGGGGCGCCCGAAGCCCCACGGGGGAACTGCCTCCCGCACGTCCGATCTCCCGCTCAGGGCGCACGGTCGAGGCGGCAGGCCCGCCGATTGCCGAGGGGAGCCGTGTCGGCGGGCCTGATTCCGGGCCTCCCGCGTACCGCCACCGTAGTCCTGCACGGAACGCAGCGGAATGCGGAATTCAGCTACTGTGCGCGAGCGGCAGAGCAGCACCTATCGCAGCCGGGCGAGGCACCTCAGGGCCTCGCCCCGGCCCGAAACGGTTGTTGTGCCGGCGCCGAACGATGTGTCAGCGATGCGCCCTCGACCGGTCCAGCGCGGCAATGCCGAGCGCGGCGAGACCGATCTGGATCAGCCACTCGATCCAGTCGATGCCCTTGGTGTCCGCCACACCGACCGCCGAGGCGATCGCCGCACCGATCAGTGCGGCCACGATGCCGACGAGAATCGTCAGCAGAATTCCGATGCGCTGACGGCCCGGCACGACCAACCGGCCCAGCACACCGATGACGATGCCGATCACGATGGCACTGATGATGCCCGTAATCTCCATCTCCGCCCCTCTTCTCCAGACCCCCGCACCATCCGGATGCCCGCTGGAGACAGGGACAGTCCGTTCCGTTTCAACCAAGGGTCAACGGTCGGTCAATCTCCGTTCCGGTGGGCCTGTTGAGGTCGGTGATGCCTGTTCAGGGCCCGTTCTGCCATGTACCGTTCAAACGATCGGTCGCACGAGTGTCGGCCGACCGAATGTCTACGCGCGCTGATGTCCTGTGTCTACGCGCGTAGGTCCGGGCCCCGCACCGCTCTTCCCCAACCCCACACGGAGGTACGCCGGATGCACGGACGCACCAGATCCCGCCACAGACTCACCACGGCCCTCGCCGCGTTCGGTCTGCTCGCCACGGGCGCAGCTCTCCAGACCACGGTCGGCGCCACCCACGCCCACGCGGCCACCACCCACCGCATCCTGTTCGACGACGGCCACGCCGAGGAGGCCGGCAACGCCGACTGGATCATCTCCACCAGCAAGCCCGACCCCCTCGCCCAGGACTCCTCCCCGTCCTCCGAGACGGACTGGACCGGCGCACTGTCCTCGTGGGGCGTCGACCTGCAGAAGACCGGCAGCTACAGCCTCAAGACCGCCACCAGCGCCCTCACCTACGGCGGCTCGTCCTCGACCGACCTGTCGAACTTCGACACGCTGGTCCTGCCCGAGCCCAACACCCTCTTCACCACCGCCGAGAAGACGGCGATCATGACCTTCGTCAAGAACGGCGGCGGACTGTTCATGATCTCCGACCACACCGGGGCGGACCGCAACAACGACGGTGAGGACGCGGTCGAGATCCTCAACGACCTGATGACCAACAACAGCGTCGACTCGACCGACCCGTTCGGCTTCTCCATCGACTCGCTGAGCATCAGCTCCGACTACCCGTCGGCCATCAGCGACAGCAGCAACCCGGTGCTGCACGGCTCCTTCGGCACCGTCACCAAGAGCCTCATCGCCAGCGGCACGACCGCCACGCTGAAGCCCTCGGACAACTCCAGCGTCAAGGGCCTGCTCTACCGCACCGGTTACTCCGGCAACACCGGCGCCTTCTTCGCCACCAGTACCTTCGGCAGCGGCCGCGTGGCCTTCTGGGGCGACAGCTCGCCGATCGACGACGGCACCGGCCAGTCCGGCAACACCCTCTACGACGGCTGGAACGACTCCGGCGCCACCAACGCCGCGCTCGCCCTGAACGCCACCGAGTGGCTCGCCGGAGCGAGCAGCAGCGGCGGCGGGGACGACGGCGGCGGCTCCGGCACCTGCACCGCCGCCCAGCTCCTGGGCAACAACGGCTTCGAGTCGGGCAACACCACCTGGAGCGCCTCGAGCGGCGTCATCACCAACTCCAGCAGCGAGTCGGCCCGTTCGGGCTCGTACTACGCCTGGCTGGACGGCTACGGCACCGCCACCACCGACACGCTCTCCCAGTCGGTGACCGTCCCGTCCGGCTGCACCACCGCCGCGCTCAGCTTCTACCTGCACATCGACACGGCGGAGACCAGCACCAGCACGGCGTACGACACGCTCAAGGTCCAGGTCCTCAACAGCTCCGGGACCGTGCTGAGCACCCTGGCGACCTACTCCAACCTGAACGCCGCCAGCGGCTACACCCAGCGCAGCTTCAGCCTGGCGAGCTACGCCGGCCAGACCGTCACCCTCAAGTTCACCGGCACCGAGGGCTCGACCCTGCAGACGTCCTTCGTCATCGACGACACGGCGCTGAACGTCAGTTGACGTTCGTGGGGCCCGGCTCCCGGCCGGGCCCCACGCGCTCATCCCGCCGGGACCGTCCGCTCCGGCGTGTTCCAGCCGGAGACCCTGATGTGCGGCGCGGACCCGAGCAGATCCGAGGTCCGGTACGTGGCGGTGAGCGTCACCGACTCGCCCGGCCACAGGCTGACCTCGTTGCCCGACCACCGCACCGGCAGCACCGGATCCCCCTTCGCCGCCACGAGATGTACGTCGGTCAGCAGCGCCGGCGTCTTGCCGCTGCCCGCGTTGCGCAGGGTCACCGTCGTGGTCGACGTACCGTCCGCCGACTCGGTCGACGCCGTCGCCGTGACCGGCACCTGCGCCATCGAACTCAGGCCCTTGAGGTCCGCGTAACTCGTCGTCGGCGTGTAGTACCAGTCGGTGTTGGCCCAGTCGAGCGTGTCGGGCCTGGTCGACAGCCAGTAGACGTTGCGGCTGACCTCCCCGCCGGAAGCGTCGGTCAGCGTCAGGCGCGCCAGATACGTCGCCGACAGGCCGGTCACCGACGCCGGCAACGTGAGTGCGGTGCTGTGGGCTCCGTCGCCGCTCACCTTCACGCCGGTGACGGTCCTGTCGTACTTCTGCGTGCCGTCGGGGTTGAACAACGTTGCCCGGACGGTGAGTTGGGAGGCGGCCTGGTGCCGGTTGTTGACGACGGCCACCGAGCGGTCGTCGTACGAGTACTGGACGTGCAGCGACTCGTTCGCCTTCTTCGCCCCGAAGTAGGCGCCGCCCTGGTCGAGGTAACGGTCCATCAGCTGCCAGTGCAGCGAGGTCCAGCCGCTGTTGAACATCCAGTACACGACCCCGGTCGACGGCTTGGAGGAGTCGGTGGCGTTGCGCTCGTACGCCTCGAACTGGGCGCGGACGTTCTCGTACTGCGCGAGCTGCGCCTTGCGGACGTAGTCGCTCAGGCTCGTCGGGGCGCCGTAGCGGCCGGTGAGGGCGTTGTCGTAGAGCTTGAGGGTGGCGAAGGTCGACGACGGTGAGCGGTGGTACTGCTTGGCGTCCGGGTTCTTCCAGAGGGTGTCGAGTTCGGCCGGGGTCATCATGCGGCGCAGGGTGTCGAGGGTGGGGATGTCGGGGCCCGCACTGGTCTCGGAGTTGAAGCCGGTGGCGCCGCCCTCGCGCTTGGCGTACCAGTAGTTGGGCGGGATCCAGTCGTACGGGCCGGTCATCTTCATGCCCGAACTGCCCAGCTGCGGCGAGGAGTTGTCGGACGCGGCGGGGACGACCGGGGTCGGCCAGTCCGCTGCCTTCAGGGCGTCGAGGTAGTTCTTCTCGATCGTCGCGTCGGGCGCGAAGTCGCTGCCGATCAGGAAGGAGATCACGCTCGGGTGGTCGCGCAGCCGCGCGGCCTCGGCGGCCATCGACGCCTTGGCCACCGGGTAGTCGGCGGCGGTCCACTTGTCGCCGCTCTCGTCCCCGTTGACCTGTCCCTCCCACTTGTCGCAGCACTCCCAGCCCGGCAGCGTGAGGAGGCCGTAGCGGTCGGCGAGGTCGAAGAACTCGTCCGGTTCCAGATGGCCTTCGAGGCGGATGGTGTTCAGACCGAGGTCGAGGGCGTACTTCAGCCGGTCCTCGACGTACGTCCGGTCCCAGCGCAGGAACTCGTCCGGCGACCAACCGCCGCCCTTGATCAGCAGCTTGCGGCCGTTGATGCGGTACTGGCGGGCGCCGTCCGAGTTCAGCGGCGCCTGGACGTCACGGATACCGAAGGTCGCGTGCGCGGTGTCCGAGGTGGTGCCGGAGACGGACGCGGAGAGGTCGAGGCCGTACAGGGGCTGGCCGCCCATGCCCGCCGGCCACCACACCTTCGGCGAGGTCAGATGGAGGCCGGGCACGTCGGACGGTGCGAACGTGACGGTCTTCGTCTCGTGCGCGGCCAGCGTGACGCCCTCCTCGAACGTCGTCGCGCCGATGCTGCCGGAGACCTTGGTGGCCACGGGTGCGTCGGAGTCGTTGCGGGCCTGCGCCTTGACGGTGAGGTCGGCCGAGGCGAGCGAGGGCACGTCCAACTTGGTCACCACGTGCGCGTCGCGCAGGGCCACCGGTCCGCCGCGTCGGACCAGGACGTCGCGGACGATGCCCATGTTCTCGTCGGGCGGCGGCTGGAGCCAGTCGATCCAGCCCATGGTGAGGTTCTTGTTCGGGCTGTTCGGCCGGATGCGGAAGGCGACGGTGTTCGCGCCGGAGCGGACCAGCGAGGAGACGTCCAACTCGTGGGCGGTGTAGGCACCGGAGATGTCCTTCGCCGCCGCGATCTGCTGGCCGTTGACATAGACGTCGGCCGCGGAGATCACGCCGCTGAAGTCGAGGTAGGTGCGCTCGGTGGTGTCCGCGACCGTGAAGTCGGAGCGGTACCACCAGGGCACCTGGAAGTCGGCCTTGGGGATCTTCTGCTGGTTCGTCGAGTAGAAGGGGTCGGCGTACACGCCGTTCGCGAGCAGGGCCGCGAGGACCGTGGAGCGGGGGCCGGCCGGGTACCAGCCGGCCGCCGGGTAGCCGGGGGAGGAGACGTCCGCTGCCGGGTCGGAGACCTTGGCCGTGGACTGGATGCTGTAGCCGGACAGGGCGGTCGTGCTGCCCGGCGCGGAGGAGACTCTGGTGGCCCGGCTGTGCGAGGTCGGTCTGTCGTCGTGCGCTCCGGCCCAGGCGCCGGTGGTGAGGGAACCCAACAGTCCCAGGACCACCGCGGCCATGGCGAGACGGTGCCTGCTCACAGAGCCTCCAGCCTCATCGTAAAGTTAGGAAACTTTACTAACCCGGGCAGGCTAGGGCGACGCATGGACCATGTCAATCACCGTGGCCCCTGCGGGACTTGTTCAGGAAGCGGCCGACCGGCGCTCGAACACCACGTCCCGCGCCGTCCCGAGGGCCGTGGCCACCGCGCCCAGGAGCACCGCGTCCTCGCCGAGCCGGCTGGGCGCGATCTGCGGACGGAGGGGAGTGAGCGCCCGCAGGTTGTCGTGGACCGGCTTCAGCAGCAGGTCGACGCTGTGGCCCACCCCGCCGCCGAGGACCACGAGATCCGGATCGAGTACGGCCGCGGCCGCCGCCACGGTGTGCGCGATCCGCTCGCCCTCCAGCTGAACCGCCTTGACCGCGGCGTCGTTTCCCTGCCGCGCCGCGTCGAACACGGCCTTAGCGGTGAGCTGCCCGCTCATCCCGAACCGGCGCGCCGCCTCCACGACGGCCAGCCCCGACACCGCGTCCTCCAGCCGCTCCGGCTTGTGCTGCCCCGGCCACGGCAGGAACCCGATCTCCCCGGCCAGGCCGTGCGCCCCCGTGAACAGCCGGCCGTCGCTCACCACGCCCATGCCGAGGCCGGTGCCGATCAGGATGTACGCGAACAGCCGGCTGCCCGCGCCGACGCCGTACGTGTACTCGCCGAGCGCCGCCAGATTGGCGTCGTTGTGCACCTCCAGCGGGACGCCGAGCTCCTCGCGCATCCGGTCGAAGAGCCCGGCGCGCCCCCAGCCTGGCAGATGCATCGCGTACCGCACCCGGCGCTGCTTCTGGTCGTACACGCCGGGCGTGCCGACCACCGCGTGCACCACCTCCTCCGGCGCCACGCCCGAACTCGCGACCACCTGGCGGGCCGTCGCCACCACCAGGTCCGCCATCGCGCCCGAGCTGCGGGCCCGGTTGCGCACGTCGGACCGGGCGACGACGGCGCCGTCCAGGTCGGCGACCGCCACCCGCAGCCAGCTGCGGCCGACGTCGATGCCGAGGGCATAGCCGGCCGCCGGGTCCGGCGCGTACAGGACGGCGGTGCGGCCCCGCTCGGGGGCGTGGGTACCGACCTCGTGCACGAGCCCGGCCGCCTCCAGCGAGGCGAGCGCGCTGGAGACCGTCGGCTTCGACAGACCCGTCTCGCGGGCGAGTTGGGCACGCGACGCGGCGCCGGCGGCGCGCAGCCGGTCGAGCAGCAGCCGCTCGTTGGTCGAGCGCAGCCGCTGACGGTTCCAGGGCTGTTCCTGCTGCGCTGCGACGTCACCGGCGGTCATCGCACCATTCTCACGCACACGGACTCCCCTCTTGACGCATCAAGTAAGGCTCCTTAACTTTATCGCCCAGTCAAGCCCGCCGGGCGAGTCACGTCCCGCTTCAGGAGTCTCCATGTCCGGTAGTCCGCCACCCAGCGGTGGTTTCGTCCGTCGCGTCGGTCTGTTCCAGGCCACCGCCATCAACATGAGCCAGATGTGCGGCATCGGGCCGTTCGTCACGATCCCGCTGATGGTCGCCGCGTTCGGCGGTCCACAGGCGGTGACCGGCTTCGTCGCGGGGGCGATCCTCGCTCTCGCCGACGGGCTGGTGTGGGCCGAGCTGGGCGCGGCGATGCCCGGCTCCGGCGGCAGTTACGTCTATCTGCGCCAGGCCTTCCAGTACCGCACGGGCCGGCTGATGCCGTTCCTGTTCGTCTGGACGGCGATGCTCTTCATCCCGCTGATCATGTCCACGGGTGTGGTCGGCTTCGTCCAGTACCTCGGCTATCTGGCACCCGACCTGACCCAGACCCAGGGCGATCTGATCGGCCTCGGCATCGTCGCGCTCGTCGTCCTGCTGCTGTGGCGGGGCATCGAGAACATCGCGCGGATCACGGCCGTGATGTGGGCCGTGATGATCACCTCGGTGGTCCTGGTCATCCTGGCCGCGGCGACGAACTTCAGCGCACACCTCGCCTTCACCTACCCGGCGCACGCCTTCGAGCTGGGCAGCAGCCACTTCTGGGTCGGCTTCGCGGCCGGCCTGACCATCGGCATCTACGACTACCTCGGCTACAACACCACCGCCTACATGGGCGCCGAGATCAAGGACCCCGGCCGCACGATCCCGCGCTCGATCGTCTTCTCGATCCTCGGCATCATGGCGATCTACCTGCTGCTGCAGATCGGCACGCTCGGAGTGATCGACTGGCACCGCATGACCGACGCGAACGACATCGCCTCCACCTCGGTGGCATCCGCGGTCCTGGAGAAGACCTGGGGCAAGGGTGCGGCCGACACGGTCACCGTCCTCATCCTGATCACGGCCTTCGCCTCGGTCTTCACCGGCCTCCTGGGCGGCTCACGCGTGCCGTACGACGCGGCCCGCGAGCGCGTCTTCTTCCGCCCCTACGCCAAGCTGCACCCCCGCCACCGCTTCCCGATGCTGGGCCTGGCGACCATGGGCGTGATCACCGCGATCGGGTTCCTGATCGGCCGCCACACCGACCTGGCGACGCTCATCCAGCTCCTGACGACGGTGATGGTGATCGTCCAGGCGCTGGCCCAGATCCTCGCGCTCACGGTGCTGCGCAGGCGCCAGCCGACACTGAAGCGCCCGTACCGCATGTGGCTCTACCCGCTGCCGAGCATCGTCGCGTTCGCCGGCTGGTGCGTGATCTACGGCTACGCGGACAAGAACTCGCCGGGTCGCCACCCCATCGAGTGGTCCCTGGCCTGGCTGGCCCTGGGGTGCGTCGCGTACGTCCTCTGGGCCCGCTTCGAGAAGGTGTGGCCGTTCGGTCCGAAGGAGATCACGGAGGAGTACCTGACGCCCGCGACGGCGGATGCGGAGCCGGCGGGCGCGTGAAAGAACCGGCGCAACTGCCCTACGTACGCTAGAGTTTGGTCACTCGTGAAGCCTCTCCGGCCGGACAAACGTCCGCCGGGGAGGCTTTTCTCATGCCCGAAAACCGGTCAGCGCCGTCCAGGAGACCGGTTCCGCACCGAGGAGTTCCATGTCCGACGTGACCGTCCGCCCCGCCACCGCCGACGACCGCCCCGTCGTGGAGCGGCTGTGGCTGATGTTCCACCATGACCTGTCCGGCTTCAGGGGCGTACTGCCCAACCCGGACGGAACGTTCCGCAGCGACCGGCTCGACTCGGCCTTCACCGAGGCCGGTTGGGCGCCGTACCTGTTCGTCCGCGAGGAACGGCCCCTCGGATTCGCGTTCGTCCGCAGCCTCGACGGTCCGACACGCGTACTGAACAGCTTCTTCGTCGTCCGCGGAGCGCGACGGGAGGGCATCGGGCTCACGGCGCTGCGCGAGGTCGTCCTCCGGCATCCCGGCACGTGGGAGATCGCCTTCCAGTACGCCAACGATCCCGCGGTCCGCTTCTGGCGCCGCGCCGCCACCGAACTCGTCGGTGACGCCGGGACGGAGGAGACGCGACCGGTACCGAATCGGCCAGACCTTGCGCCGGACGTGTGGATCTCGTTCCGGGTCGGGCCGCGGGCGGAGGACGGCGCCTGAGGGCTCTCAGGCCGATCAAGTCGGCTCTGATTGTTGGGAATGTCCGGGCCTCGCGTGCCGGCCGGGCGAAGGCGCCGGCGGCCGAGACACCGAGAGCGGTGGTGGTTCGTGATTACGCATTCGAAGTTACGGACCGTTCATCAAGGGCTGCCATACGTCGAGTAACGGCCGAGCAGAGCAAATCACTCGAAACAGTCGATAATTTCCTGCTCAACTGCCTCTGGGCGCAAGGAAGCGCGGCGCGAACCCCTCCGGCATTGACATGCAAGTAATTGCCTGCATAACGTTGAGTGTGCAATCAGAGAGCGACTCCGGGATGGACAAGGTCTTCAAGGCGCTGGCCGACGAGACGCGCAGGCGGCTGCTGGACCGGCTGCACGAGCACAACGGCCAGACGCTGGGCGAGCTGTGCGAGCGCATCGCCATGACCCGCCAGTCCGTCACCCAGCACCTGGCCGTCCTGGAGGCCGCCAACCTGGTCAGCACCGTGCGGCGGGGGCGGGAGAAGCTGCACTACCTCAATCCGGTCCCGCTCCACGAGATCCAGGAGCGGTGGATCGACAAATTCGAGCGCCCGCGCCTGAGTGCACTCAGCGCCGTGAAGCGACGAGCCGAGGAAACCATCATGAGCGACAAGCCCACATTCGTGTACGTCACCTACATCCGCAGCACACCCGAGAAGGTCTGGGACGCACTCACCGACGCCGACCTGACCGCCGTCTACTGGGGCCACAGCAATGTCTCGGACTGGCGGCGCGGCTCACGCTGGGAACACGTCCGTACGGACGGCTCCGGCATCGCCGACGTGGTCGGCACCGTCGTGGAGAGCGAGCGCCCGACCCGTCTGGTCACCACCTGGGCCGCACCGGAGAACGAGGGGCAGGAGGACAGGCACTCCCGCGTCACCTTCGACATCCGGCCGCACGAGGACATCGTCCGCCTCACCGTGACCCACGAGGAGCTCTACGACGAGGGCGAGCTCGCCGACGTCTCCGGCGGCTGGCCGGCGGTGCTGTCGAACCTCAAGTCCCTTCTGGAGACCGGCAGTCCGCTGCCGCAGGAGCCGTGGCTGGTCCCCGGCCACTGAGCGGCGCACGGGAGTGCGGGGACAGGGGACGGCCGGTCCGCGCTGGTTGCGGACCGGCCTGCTGTGGTCCTTTCGTGCGGTGCTGTGCGGTGTCCCTACGGCTTGGGGGCGCTCCTCGCCGCCGTAGCGGCGCACATCAGCCCCAGGATCACGGCGAGCGCGCCGATGATGATGTTGTTGAGGGCCACACCGGTGTCAGGGCTGTCGCCGACGACCCACGGCGCGATGATCATCCAGATGCCCATCGCGCAGAACGCCCAGCTCAGGCCGTACATACGCTCCGGAGCCCTGGTGAACCCGAGGCCCAGCAGACCGATCGCGACACCGACGATCAGGTTGTGCGTCACGAGTGCGGGCTGACTCGTCGTGTAGTGGAGTATCCACGGGGATACGGCGCAGTACAGGCCGAGCAGAAAGACCGGTCCGTCCACGAGTGCCACATCGCGACCGCCGAGCATGCGGGCGTAGCGGTCCCGCATTTCGGAAACATCAGGATGAGTGGTTATGTCACCTCTGCTGGTGGGCGAGACGTTGGCCATGTTCGTCTCCTTTGACTCGCAGGCCTGACCGCGTCTGTTGCGGTATGCGGTAAGCGCCGCGTAAGTACATTCTGCGCTTATTTTTTCTTTATGTGTAGTGGTCGGCGGGCCGGCTGGGGCGTGAGGGAGGCCGTGGGGCACCCCTTCGTGTCGTGCTGGAGTCGGCTGCGCAGCCGGTTCAGGCCCCGCCTTGTATGGCTCTTGACCGTGCCCAGCGGCCATCCGGTGCGCGCCGCGATCTGCCGCTGCGTCAGGTCCTCGTAGAACGCCAGGTGCAGCACCCGCCGCTGGCGCGCCGGGAGCCCGGCCAGCGCCTGTCGGACGAGCAGGCGGTCCAGGACCGCCTCGGGGCCGTCCGGTTCTGCAGCGGTGAGTGGGAGAGCAGATCCGGCCGCGGTCACCAGGTCGCGGTGGCGGTACCGGGCGGACAGGGCGTCGGCGACCTGACGCGTGGTGATGCCCATGATCCAGCCCGCGAAGCTGCCGCGCTCGGGCCGGTAGCCCGTACGCCCGCGCCACACCCCCAGGAACACCTGCTGGGTGACGTCCTCGACGTCCTGCGGGTCGCCCAGGGAGCGCCGGGCCACCGTGCGGACCAGCGCCGACCACCGGTGGTAGGCGACGGCGAGACAGTCCTCGTCGCCCGTCATCACACCCCGGGCCACCACCTCGTCGTCGAGCCACTCCCGCGGCGGCGCGGCGGAGTGCGGGTCCGCCGGCCGTGCCTCGGCGGGTCGCGGATGCGTGCGCATGACGTCGGCTCCTCACGCAGGACGGCGGGCGATGCGGTGCCCGGTCGGGGCAGGTTCGTCCTGGTAGGGCCATGGTCAGCGCGGGGGAGACGAGCCGACAACTTGCATCGGTTGTGCGTCGTATAGTCGCCGCATGGGCGAGCCCAGGAAGGCCGGCAGGGGTGACCCGGGCGAGCAGCCGCCCGGCACCGCGCTCACCACCGGGGCGCTGGCCCGTCGGCTGGGCGTCTCGCCCACCACGCTGCGCTCCTGGGATCGCCGGTACGGCCTCGGTCCCGCCGTCCGCTCCGAAGGACGCCACCGTCGCTGGACGCCGCGGGACGTGGCGGTGCTGGAGGCGATGTGCCGGCTGACGTCGGCGGGAGTGCCACCCGCCGAGGCGGCACGCGCCGCGCGGGTGGGCGCCGGGACGTCGGTTCCGGCGCCGAGTGGCCGTTCCCGCGCGGCCGGCGCGCTTCCCCTGGGCGATGTGCGCCGGGAGGCCCGGGGGCTCGCCCGGGCCGCCGTACGGCTCGACGCTCCGGCCGTGGAGGCCCAGCTGACCGAGGCCGTCGAGCGGCACGGTCCGGCCGTCGCCTGGCAGGAGGTGATGGTGCCGACGCTGCACGCGGTGGGCCGCAAATGGGCGTCGTCCGGGGACCGTTACGTCGAGGTCGAGCATCTGCTGTCCTGGCACGTCGCCACCGTGCTGCGGCGCTGCACGCCCCCTCCCGTGCCCCTGGAGACCGCGGCCCCGGGCCCCGTGCTGCTGGCCTGCGTACCGGGCGAACAGCACACCCTCGCGCTCGAGGCGCTCAACGCCGGGCTGGGTCAACTCCGGCTGCCGGCCCGCATGTTCGGCGGGGCCGTCCCGGCAGAGGCGATGACCGCGGCGGTACGGCGCCTGGGACCGGCGGCGGTGGTTCTGTGGGCGCAGGCCCGCTCCACGGCGAGCCTGCCGCTGGCCCGGCAGATCGCAGCCACCCAGTGGGGTGTGAAGGGGGCGCGCGGTGAGCCGCTGGTCCTGCTGGGCGGCCCCGGCTGGGCGGGGCGCACCGTGCCCGGGATGCCGCGCCCGTCGGGGTTGCAGGACGCGCTCGACATGCTGTCCCGCGTGTACCGGCAGGGCGAACTGCCCTGAGCCACACCCGACGGCCTGCCTCGACCGGATCTCGGCAGCTCCGACCGACCCTCATGCGAGACCCCGCGCCCGCCGGAACCGGCCGAGCCCCTCCGCAAGGTCGACGATCGGTTCCGGATAGTCGACGGCAGCCCGCTCCGCGCCCCGCAGTTTCCACGGCTCATGCACGAACGGCCTCTCCAGCCCGGCCAGTTCGGGCACCCAGCGCCGGACGTACGCACCGTCCGGGTCGTACCGCTTCGCCTGGGCGACGGGGTTGAGGACCCGGTTGGGCCGGGTGTCGGTGCCGGTCCCGGCGACCCACTGCCAGTTGAGCTGATTGTTGGCGAGGTCTCCGTCGACCAGCAGGTCGAGGAAGTGCCGGGCGCCGACCCGCCAGTCGACGTACAGGGTCTTGGTGAGGAAACTCGCCGTCAGCAGCCGCCCGCGATTGTGCATCCAGCCCTCGTGGCGCAGTTGGCGCATCGCCGCGTCGACCATCGGGTAGCCGGTGCGGCCCGCCCGCCAGGCCTCCACGTCCTGCCGTGCCTCGGCCTCGGAGCGCCAACTGTCGTGCCGTGTGCGGTAGTCGGCGGTGGCCGACGCCGGGCGCGCGGCGAGGACCTGGCGGTGGAAGTCGCGCCAGGCGAGCTGGCGTACGAAGGCCTCGGCACCCGGACCGCCCGTGCGCCGCGCGCGGTGGACGAGCTCGACGGGGGAGAGGGTACCGAAGTGCAGATGGGGCGAGAGGCGGGAGGTCGCGTCGGCGGCCAGGTCGTCGTGGCCGGTGTCGTAGGAGGTGACGCCGGAGCGCAGCCAGGCCGTCAGCCGTGCCCTGGCCTCCGTCTCGCCGCCCCGGGCCAGTCCCGCCGAGCATCCGGACAGGCCGTCGCGGCGCGGCAGCGGCTCGGAACGGATGCCGTCGGGCACGCGTACCGTGCGGGGCGCGGCGAGCGCGTCGCGCAGCGGCTGCGTCGACCAGTGGCGGAAGTACGGCGTGAAGACGGCGAAGTGATCCGAGGACGCCGGCGTCACCGTGCCGGGCGCGACCGCCGTCGTCACCGTGTCGTGGACGTGCAGTCGGCGTCCCTCCGACTCCAGGGCCCGACGCAACCGGTCCTCGCGCCGTCGGGCGTAGGCGCTGACGTCGGCCGCCAGGTGCACCTCGTCGGTGTCCGCCTCGGCGGCCGCCCGGCACACCTGGTCGACGACGTCACCGGAACGGACCACGAGACGGCCGCCCCGTTCGCGCAGGCCCGCATCCAGGTCCCGCAGACAGTCCGCCAGGAACGCCAGCCGGTTGGGCGCGGCGAAACCGGCGTCGGCCACGGCCCGGTCGCGCACGAACAGCGGCACCACCTGGCGTGCGCCGTCGAGGGCCGCCCGCAGCGGCGGGTGGTCGTGCAGGCGCAGGTCGGAGGTGAACAGGACCAGCGAGACGTTCATGGCGCGACTCCCGGGAGGGAAAACAGGGGCTTATGTCTGCTTCTGGTGCGGCCGACCCGGCGGATGCAGGGCATCAGGACATGTCTGCGTCGATCGCGGGCATGCGGACCATGGAGGAGTCATAACCGTAAGTGCAGGTGGAGGTGGCGGCCGCTATGGGCGCGAAGGTGTTGGAGCGGTTTCCTGCGGGAGCTCCGCGCGGATCGTGGCCGGCGGAGGAGTACGCGGCCAGGCGCCGCGCCGAGGGGCAGCCCGCGACGGTGATCATGGATCTCAAGTCGGACGCGTTCCTCGTGGTGGTGCCGGCCGACGACGACTGACACCGCTCGCGCTCACGTCAGCGTGCCGCCCAGCTCGCGCGCCCTGCGTACGAACACCTCATGGAGGTCCTGCGCCGCGCGCGGCACCGATTCGGCGCGGCGGCGCTGCAGCATCAGCAGCACCCGGGTTGTGTCGTCGGCGATCGGCCGGTAGGTGATCGTGCCCTGCCGCTCCAGCGGATCCCCGATCACGCTGAAGTCCGGCAGCACCGTCGCCCCCAGGCCCTCGGCGACCATCAGCTTGCCCATCTCGGCGCCGTCGGTGGAGTAGGAGAAGGCCGGGCCGCGGCCGTGCAGGAGCCGGTGCACGTAGCGGTTCATGACGTACCCGGAGCGCATCGCGATCACGGGCTGGGCCAGCAGGTCGTCGGCCGTCACGGTGGTGAGCGAGGCGAGCGGGCTGTCGGGGCGCACGCACACCACCGGCCGTCCGCACAGCAGTTGGGTGGACTCGAAGCCGGCCGGCACGTCGTCGCCGTCCAGGTGGTTGACCAGACCGAGGTCGAACCCGCCCTCCGACAGGGCCCGGTGGATCTCCGTCTGCTGGGCTGCGACGACCTCGACCTGCGTGAGCGGGTGCGCGGACCTGAACTCCCGGACGACCGGGATCAGCAGGGGCACGGTTGCCGCGTTCACCGTGCCGACGCGCACCATGCGGCTGATGCGGTGCTGTTCGCCCGCCGCCGAGCGCAGCCGGTCCACCGCGTCCAGCACATTGATGATGTGCGGCAGCAGTTCCCGGCCCTCCGCGCTCATCGTCGCCCCGGACCGCTTGCGTTCCAGGAGGTCGACTCCCAGCTCGCGTTCCAGGTTCCGTACCGTCTCGCTCAACGCGGGCTGGGAAAGGCGCAGTTCCTCCGCCGCCCGGCGCAGTGAACCGAGCCGGGTCACGGCCGCGATGTATTCCAGTTGTTCGGTCCGCACGCCCAGCAGAATGCGGGCTGTTTCACCGCGTGTTCAAGGGTTTCCCTGTCACACGTTCGTGAAATTCAATGGTCCGCGATACGAGACCGGTCGGGTTTTCCTTGACGGTCCTCGCCGCCGACTGTCAGGATCGACGGCATGAAGATGCGACTGGACCTCACGCGGCGACGCCACGTCGACCTCGCGCGCGTCTCCAGCGCCTCCTGTTGCCCCGCGGCCTGATCAACTCCCGGCGATCCGCCGCGCCTTTCCTTGTTTCATGCTGAATTCATCGCGTTTGTGCATCTATTGAGTTCGGCATGCCCAAAACATTCCGCAACAGGAGTTCCGCATGCCCGCAGAGCCCGTGAAATTCGCCTACTGGGTCCCCAACGTCAGCGGGGGACTGGTCACCAGCAAGATCGAGCAGCGCACCGACTGGGGATACGAGTACAACCGCGAACTCGCCGTCCTCGCCGAGAACAACGGCTTCGACTACGCCCTCAGCCAGGTCCGCTACATGGCCAGCTACGGCGCCGAGTACCAGCACGAGTCCACCAGCTTCAGCCTCGCCCTGCTGCTCGCCACCCAGCGCCTGAAGGTCATCGCCGCCGTCCACCCCGGCCTGTGGCACCCCGGCGTCCTCGCCAAGCTCGGCGCCACCGCCGACCACCTCTCGAACGGCCGCTTCGCCGTCAACGTCGTATCGGGCTGGTTCAAGGGCGAGTTCACCGCCCTCGGCGAGGCGTGGCTGGAGCACGACGAGCGCTACCGCCGCTCCGAGGAGTTCATCCGCGCCCTGCGCCAGATCTGGACCGAGGACCACACCGAACTCGCCGGTGACTTCTACCGGTTGCGCGACTTCTCCCTCAAGCCCAAGCCGCTCAACACCCCCGAGCGCCCCCACCCGGAGATCTTCCAGGGCGGCAACTCCACCGCCGCCCGCGCGATGGCCGGCCGGGTCTCCGACTGGTACTTCTCCAACGGCAAGGACTTCGACGGAGTCACCGAGCAGATCAACGACGTACGCAAGGCCGCCGCCGAAGTCGGCCGCAGCGCACCGAAGTTCGGCCTCAACGGCTTCCTCATCGCCCGTGACACCGAGGCCGAGGCGCGCGAGACGCTCCGTGAGATCGTCGCCAAGGCCGACACCGAGGCCGTCGAGGGCTTCGGCACGGCGGTGAAGCAGGCGGGCCAGTCCACGGCCGACAACAAGGGCATGTGGCAGGACTCCTCCTTCGAGGACCTCGTCCAGTACAACGACGGCTTCCGTACGGGGCTCATCGGCACCCCCGAGCAGATCGCGGAGCGCATCGTCGCCTACCGCAGGCTCGGCGTCGACCTCCTCCTGCTCGGCTTCCTGCACTACCACGAGGAGGTGGAGTACTTCGGCAAGCGCGTGCTGCCGCTCGTGCGCGAACTCGAAGCCCAACTCCCGGACACCGAGCCCGAGTCCGTCCCCGCCCACGCCTGAGCGCCCGCACCGCGAAGGAGGCCGCACGACATGAGCACCGCCACACCCACCGACTGGACCACCCGCCCCGCCCCGCAGATCGCCCAGGACTGGATCGCCCGCGCCGCCGAGGTCGCCGCAGTCCTCGCCACCGACGCCGCCGAGCGCGATCGCGCCGGAGCCACCCCGTACGCCGAGGTCCAGTTGCTGAAGGACGCCGGCCTGGTCACCCTGCTCGGCCCCACCGCGCACGGCGGCGCAGGCCAGGACTGGCCCACCGCCTACCGCGTCGTCCGCGAGGTCGCCAAGGCCGACGGCTCCATCGGCCAGCTCCTCGGCTACCACTACCTCTGGTTCTGGGCCGCCCGCCTGGTCGGCACCCGCGAACAGTGGGAGCACGTCGAGGCCGAGGCCAGCCGAAACCGCTGGTTCTTCGGCGGGGCCGTCAACCCGCGCGACAAGGACGTGACCGTCACCGAGGACGGCGACGACCTGCTGTTCACCGGCCGCAAGTCCTTCTCCACCGGCAGCAAGGTCTCCGACGTCACCGTCCTCGAAGGCGTCCTGGAAGGCACCGACCAGCACGTCTTCGCGATCGTCCCGTCCGACAGCGAGGGCCTGACCTTCCACGACGACTGGGACAACATCGGTCAGCGACTCACCGAGAGCGGCGGCGTCACCCTCGACCGGGTGCGCACCCCGTGGTCCTCCGCGGCCGGCTACGTCGACAAGCAGTTCCGGCCGCGCACGTACAACACCCTCAACGTCCCCACCATCCAACTCGTCTTCGTCAACTTCTACTTGGGCATCGCGGGCGGCGCCCTGGAGACGGCGGCCACCTACACCCGCACCAAGGCGCGGTCCTGGCTGCACGGCGGTCACGAGCGCGCGGTCGACGAGCCGTACGTGATCGACACCTACGGCGACCTCACCGCCAAGCTGTGGGCGGCCGAGGCGCTTGCCGACGCCGTCGCCGCCGAGGGGCAGAAGCTGCACGACGACCCCGACGCGGTCACCGAGCAGTCCCGCGGCGACTTCGAGGTGCGGGTGGCGGCCGTCAAGGCTCGCGCCACCGACGTCGCCCTGGAGATCGCGAACCGCATCTTCGAGGTGACGGGTGCCCGCTCCACCGCCAGCTCCGAGGGCCTCGACCGCTTCTGGCGCAACGTCCGCACGCACACCCTGCACGACCCCGTCGCCTACAAGCGGCGCGAGGTCGGCCGCTGGGTCCTCGAGGGCGAACTGCCCGAACCCACCTGGTACTCCTGACCGCTTCCCCGGGGGCGCCCGCCACGCGCGGGCGCCCCGCCTCCTCGCCAAGAGGACGCATCCCCGCGCATCCCCGAAAGAGGGCCCATGGCCACCGTCCTGTCCGTCTCCGGCAGCCCCTCCGCCTCCTCCCGCACCAACCGTCTGCTGCGCCACCTGGACAAGCGGCTGATCGCACAGGGGCACGAGGTGATCCCGCTCGACGTGCGCACCATCCCGGCCGAGGCCCTGCTCGGCGCGGACTTCAAGCACCCCGCGATCGTCGAGGCCACCGAACTGTTCGCGCAGGCCGACGGCGTCGTCGTCGGCACCCCCGTCTACAAGGCGTCCTACTCCGGGGTCCTCAAGGCGCTGCTGGACCTGCTCCCGCAGTACGCCCTGACCGGCAAGACCGTGCTGCCGCTGGCCACCGGCGGCTCCACCGCGCACGTCCTGGCCATCGACTACGCGCTGCGCCCCGTCCTCAGCTCCATGGGCGCCGGCCACATCGTGCAGGGCTGGTTCACCCTCGACAAGGACATCACCGTGCACGAGGACGGCTCGCTGACCGTCGCGCCGGGCGCCACCGAGGCCCTCGCGCAGGTCGTCGACCAGTTCTCCACGGCCCTGGGCCGCACTCCGCTCCTGGCCGCGGCGAGCTGAGCGCCGTGCCCGCCCATGTCATCGCCGACGACGCGGAGGCCCTCGCCGTCGCGGCCGCCCTGGCCGAGGAATTCCGCGCAGGTGCCTCCGCCCGGGACGCCGAACGCAGGCTCCCGCGCCAGGAGTTGGACCGCCTCTCCGCCTCCGGACTGCTTGCCGTCACCGTCCCCGCCGAGCACGGCGGCGCGGACGTCACCGCCCTGACCCTCGCCGAGATCTTCCGCCTGCTCGCCTCCGCCGACGGCAGCCTCGCCCAGATCCCGCAGAGCCACTTCGCCTACGTCAATGTGATCCGCCGTCAGGGCACCGAGGAGCAGCGGAAGTTCTTCTTCGCCGAACTGCTCGCCGGCCGCCGCTTCGGCAACGCCCAGTCCGAGGCGGGCACCAAGCACGTCCAGGACATCCGCACCCGGCTGCAACCGCAGCCGGACGGCTCCTACCTGCTCACCGGCGTCAAGCACTACTCCACCGGGGCCCTCTTCGCCGACTGGATCCCGGTACTGGCCCGCGCCGACGACGACAAACTGCACGTCGCCTACGTCCCCGCGGACGCCCCCGGCCTCACGGTCATCGACGACTGGGACGGCCTGGGCCAGCGCACGACTGCCAGCGGCACCGTCCGCCTCGACCGCGTCCCGGTGCCGGGCGACCGCGTCCTGCCCCACCACCTCACCTTCGAGGGTCCCCAACTCCACGGCGCCGTCGCCCAGTTGCTGCACGCCGCGATCGATGCGGGCATCGCGTCGGGCGCCCTCGCCGAGGCCGCCGAGTTCGTCCGGACGAAGAGCCGCCCGTGGTTCGAGAGCGGCGTCGAAACGGCCGCCGAAGACCCGCTGCTGATCCAGCGCTTCGGTGAACTCGCCCTCCAGGTACGGGCATCGGAGGCACTGCTGCGCGAGGCCGCCCGCGCCGTCGACGCGGCGCGCACCGACCTCACCGACGACACGACGGCCGAGGCGTCCATCGCGGTCGCCGCGGCCAAGGTGCAGGCCGCGCAGACGGCGGTCGAGGTGGCGAGCGCCCTGTTCGAGGTGTCCGGCACCCGGTCCGCGCTCAACTCCCTCAACCTGCACCGGCATTGGCGCGACGCCCGCACCCACACCCTGCACGACCCGACCCGCTGGAAGATTCAGCACATCGGCCGATACGTCCTCAACGGCACCCGGCCACCCCGCCACGGACTCCTCTAGCGCGCTCCGCGACACCAGCGACACCTCTGATCGGAGACCCCACGTGTCCCTCACCTTCCACTGGTTCCTCCCCACCAACGGCGACAGCCGCCATGTGGTCGGCGGCGGCCACGGCACCCCCGCCACCTCCTTCGGACGGGACCGGCCGCCGACGGTGGCCTACCTGAGCCAGATCGCCAAGGCCGCCGAGGACCTCGGCTTCGTGGGCGCGCTCACCCCCACCGGCGCCTGGTGCGAGGACGCATGGCTGACCACCGCCATGGTCAGCCAGAACACCGAACGCCTGAAGTTCCTGGTCGCCTTCCGCCCCGGCTTCGTCTCGCCGACGCTCGCCGCCCAGATGGCGTCCACCTTCCAGCGGCAGAGCGGCGGACGGCTGCTGCTCAACGTCGTCACCGGCGGCGAGAGCCATGAGCAGCGGGCCTACGGCGACTTCCTGGACAAGGATGCCCGTTACCGCCGTACCGGCGAATTCCTCGAAATCGTACGGGGGTTGTGGGAGGGCAAGTCCGTCGACCTGCACGGCGAGCACCTCCAGGTCGAGGACGCCAAGCTGGCCCGGGTGCCCGACCCGGTCCCCGAGGTGTACTTCGGCGGGTCCTCGCCCGTCGCCGGAGAGGTCGCCGCCAAGTACGTCGACAGCTATCTCACCTGGGGCGAACCGCCCGCGCAGGTCGCCGAGAAGATCGCCTGGATCCGGGGCCTCGCGGCCGAGCAGGGGCGCACCCTGCGCTTCGGCATCCGGCTGCACGTCATCACCCGCGACACCGCCGAGCAGGCGTGGGCGGAGGCCGACCGGCTCCTCGCGGGCTTCGACCCGGAGACCGTGCAGTCCGTGCAGGCGGGCCTGGCCCGCAGCGAGTCCGAGGGACAGCAGCGGATGCTCGCCCTGCACGGCGGCGGCAACCGCGACGGCCTGGAGATCCACCCCAACCTCTGGGCCGGCATCGGCCTGGTGCGCGGCGGGGCGGGTACGGCGCTCGTGGGCAGCCATGAGGAGGTCGCCGAGCGCATCAAGCAGTACGCGGCCCTGGGAATCGAGGAGTTCGTGCTGTCCGGATATCCGCACCTGGAGGAGGCGTACTGGTTCGGGGAGGGAGTACTGCCGCGACTTGCCGGGGAGGGATTGTGGCGGCACCCCTTTCGTACGGAGGCCGCTGCCAAGGGCCAGGTGCCTTTCGCGAGTTGAGTGAATATTCAATTGGTCGTGATTCAACCGGTTCTCCGGGGGATTTCCCCGTGTCGAATTCCTGTCGATCCGTCATTAGCATGGACGTATGAACAGCACACCGGAGTTCTACGTGGTAAGGGCGGGTGACACACTCTCCGAGATCGCGGTCAAGTTCCATGTGACTCTGGCCCAGATCGTGAAGTGGAACCCCCAGATCAAGAATCCGAACGTCATTCATGTGGGCCAGCAGGTCCGCGTGAAGGCGCCGAGTCAGGAGCCGGTCAGCGAGGACGAGCCCTTCCCGGGCAAGGACTTCTTCCAGCCGTCCGTGAGCAGCCCCATCATCGAGGTCATGGGCTGGCGCCTCATCGAGGAAGGCTGTTCGGCGTATCCCGACGACGAGCCCGACTTCCAGTGGAGCGAGGAGGACCGGAAATCCTACGCCAAGTGGCAGCGCAAACTCGGATTCGGCGGCAGCGACGCCGACGGAATGCCGGGGCGGCAGTCGTGGGAGAGACTCCATGTGCCCGCCCTGACCCGCTAGCCTGCCCGGGCATCCGAGGAGCCCGCAATGGCCACCTCCGCGGCGGCCCGGGGAAGTCCCCGGGCCCGTGCGCGCCAACGTACCGAGGCCGGACTGCGTCCCCGGCCGCGGTCGCCGTGGCGGGCCCGGGCGAAAACCCGTCTCGCCCACCTGGAGGTGCAACTGAAACGCGAGGAGGCCAAACGCCCCTCCGCCGACCGCGAGGCCCTTCTCCGGGGAATGGAAAATCACCTCGACAAAGCCCGCGCGGCGGCGGAGGAGACGTTCGGATGGCGGCGGTTGTGGTCGGGGTCGACCGCGCAGGAAGGCGTCTGGTCGAATCTGCGCAGCGCCGACGTGCTGCTGCTCCGGCTGGTGTCCGACACGGAGGCCGCGGGCCGCGCCAGTGAGGTCATGGCGCTGGTCAAGCGTCATCTCGGCAAGGACGACCCACAGCGCGTCAGGCTCGCCCAGCGGATCCGTCCCATCGTCTCCGGCGAGCTGGTGCCGACCGACCGGGAACTCCTGGTCCGGGCGCTGGACAGCGCCTACACCGCCCTCGACGCCGAACTGGCACGGGTCCGGAGCCTGCGCAACATCCTCTGGACCGCCACGTTCGTCGTCTTTCTCGGGGTCGCGGGCCTCGCCGTGTACGGCTGGTTCTTCCCGCAGTCGCTCAGCCTGTGCTTCGCGCCCAAGCCCGGCCCCGGCGGCGACAACCTCGTCGACATCGTCTGCCCGAGCAAGGACTTCCACGATCAGTCGCCCAGCACCGTTCCCGGCAGTCTCGCCGAACCGAGGGACATCCTCACCGTCGAAGTGGCCGGGCTGGCCGGCGCGGCCTTCACCGTCATCGCCTCACTGCGCCACATCCGGGGCACCAGCGCGCCCTACATGCTGCCCCTGGCGTCGGCGGTGCTGAAGTTCCCCACCGGCGCCCTGTCCGCCTTCCTCGGGGTGCTGCTGATCAGGGGCGCCTTCGTTCCCGGACTCAGCGACCTGGACAGCCGGGCGCAGGTCCTCGCCTGGGCCGCCGCCTTCGGCGCCGCACAGCACCTGGTGACCCGTCTGGTCGACGACCGTGCCCAGATGACGCTGTCGGAGGTGGGCAAGCCCACCGACTCGGTGGTCGACCCGGAGAACGCCGCCGTCAGGGAGGCCACCTGGGACAGGGGCAGTGCGCAGAGCGACAGGGAGCAGGGCCCCGAAGCGTCGGCGGAGCAACCCGAGCCGTCCCCGAGGTGAAGGGACGGCCGCGTGTCTCACCCGGTGAGCGCGTCGAGGTGGGCCGCCCGCGATTCCTGCGTCTGACCCTGCACCAGCTGGAACAGCCCCTCCCGTGCCAGGCGTTGGGCCGTGCGCGTCAGCAGCATCGAGCGGCCGCCACCGCTCACCACCGCGGCCGTGGTGGCCGCCTGCATCACCTCGTACGCCCGCATCCTGAGCGCGAGGCGTTCGGCGGTGTGCTCGTGGGGCGCCGCGCCGTCGGCAAGGGCGTAGGCCCGCTCGCGCACCTCGGCCAGGCGGGCGCGCAGGGGAGCCGCCGTCTCCTCGTCCAGGAGAAGCAGGGCCGCCTGTGCGATGCCGAAGACCGCCGGGCCGGCGTTCAGCGTCTTGAGCCGGTCCGTCGCGGACCAGCGGTCGAGCGGGGTGCGCAGCACCAAGCTCTCCTCCGGCAGCCGCAGGCCCTCCAGCTCCAGCGAGACCGTCCGGGCGGCGGTGAGGGCGGCCAGCCGCAGCGGCTCCGAGGCGCGCAGCCCCGGCTGTTCGCGTGCGTCGGCGAAGGCGAACACGATCTCGTCCGAGTCGGTCACGCCCGCGAGCAGCATCACGTCGTTGAGCCCCCACCCCGTGTACCAGGGCACGGTGCCGTCGAACCGCCAGCCGTCCCGCTCCGCCGTCGCCCGCACCGGGACGCGGGGGAAGGCGCGGACATGGGCGTAGGCGATGCCGGCCAGCAGCTCGCCGGACGCCAGCGGGCGCAACAGCCGCTCCCGCACGGGGAGTTGGGACTTCGCCAGCAGCCGCACCGGAGTGTGGTGCTGGGTCTGCACGAACCAGGTCGAGCAGCACGCCCCGGCCAGGATCTCCTGGACCTCCCGCGCCACCGAGTCGGGGGCGCCCGCACCGCCGTACTCCACCGGCGCACTCACCCCCAGCAGCCCCGACCGCCTGACGGCCTCGATATGGCTCGCGGGCACGCCCTCCTGGTCGACGCGCTCCGCGTGCGGGGCGAGGAGGTCGCCGGCGAGGGCCCGGGCGGTGGCGATGAGCGGATGCGGTGCGACGGTCATGGGGAAGATTCTCCCGAGGTCGCCGCGCGCGGTGTCGATCCGGGGGTGTGCCGTTCGTGTAGGAGGTGAGAGAACGGACCGGACGCCAAGGAGGACGTCATGCAGTACTACCTGCTCAGCGTGATCACCCCGACCGAAGGGACGCCGCCCGGGCCGGAGGCCATGGCGGAGATCGTCCGCAACCTCGACACCTTCCACGCGGAGCTGCGCGAGGCCGGTGCCTGGGTGTTCGCCGGCGGGCTGCACGGCCCCGAGACGGCCACCGTGCTGCGGCCCGGCGACGGCGACGTCCTGATCACCGACGGGCCGTACGCCGAGGGCAAGGAGTACCTGGGCGGCATCTGCCTGATCAAGGCCCCCGACCTGGACGCGGCCCTGGAGTGGGGCAGGAAGGCCACCTGGGCCACCACCCTGCCCATCGAGGTGCGCCCGTTCATGCACCAGGCCGAGGAATGACGCCGCGGCCCGTCGACGTCGAGGCCGTCTTCCGCGCGGAGTACGGCCGCGCCGTCGCCGTCCTCGTCCGCTTCCTCGGCGACATCGACCTCGCCGAGGAAGCGGTGCAGGACGCCTTCACCACGGCCGTGCAGCGCTGGCCGGAGACCGGCGTGCCACCGAGCCCGGCCGGCTGGATCATCACCACGGCGCGCAACCGGGCCGTCGACCGGCTGCGCCGGGAGGCGAAACGCGACGCACGACACGCCGAGGCCGCCCTGCTGCACACCCCCGACGCACCGGCCGAGGAGGGACCCGTGCGCGACGACCGGCTCCGCCTGATCTTCACCTGCTGCCACCCCGCGCTCGCACCCCGGGCCCAGGTCGCCCTGACCCTGCGGCTGCTCGGCGGACTCACCACACCCCAGATCGCCCGCGCCTTCCTGGTGCCTGAACCGACCATGGCGCAGCGTCTCGTCCGCGCCAAGGCGAAGATCCGCGACGCCCGGATCCCCTACCGCGTACCCCGCGACGCCGACCTCCCGGACCGGCTGAAGGGCGTCCTCGCCGTCATCTACCTGATCTTCAACCAGGGGTACGCGGGCACACCCGACCTGACCGTGGAGGCCGTACGCCTCGGCCGTCTGCTCGCGGAGCTCATGCCGGACGAGCCCGAGGCCACCGGCCTGCTCGCGCTGATGCTCCTCGTCGACTCGCGCCGGGACGCCCGCCAGGACGAGCAGGGCGAACTGGTGCCGCTGCCCGAGCAGAACCGCGAGCGCTGGAACCGTGAACTGATCGCCGAGGGCCAGTCGCTGGTGCGCCGCTGTCTGCGCCGGAACCAGCCGGGGCCGTATCAGATCCAGGCCGCGATCCAGGCCGTCCACAGCGACGCGCCGAGCGCCGGCGCCACCGACTGGGGCCAGATCCTGCAGCTGTACGACCAGCTCATGGCCCTTGCCCCGAGTCCCGTCGCGGCGCTGAACCGGACGGTCGCCGTGGCTGAGGTCGACGGCCCGCGCGCGGCCCTGGAGTTGGTCGATGCACTGGATCTCGACGGCTATCACGTCTTCCACGCCGTCCGTGCCGACCTGCTGCGCCGCCTGGGCCGCGGCACCGAGGCGGTACGCGCGTACGACGTCGCCATCGCGCGCACGGACAGCGCGGCGGAGCGGGCGTACCTGGAACGCCGTCGCCTGGAACTTCTGCGTGCGTGACCGTGCCGTCGCGGAAAGTAGTCCTCCCGGCAGCGGAATTTATTTTGGTGTATGAAAGGTTGCCATATACACCCGACCGTCGAGAACGCATCCGCGCGCCGCAAGGCCGCACCGCACCAGCAGCGAGGCACCGTGAACCAGCCCACCCCCGAGCAGCCCGCCGACACCGTCGCCCGGCTGCGCGCCACCTTCCGCACCGGCCGCACCAAGTCCGTCGAGTGGCGCACCGCCCAGCTGCGCCGCCTGCGCGACCTGCTCACGGAGAACGGCCCCGACCTGGCCGCCGCCCTCCATGCCGACCTCGGCAAGAGCGCCACCGAGGCGCACCGCACCGAGATCGACTTCACGATCCGCGAGATCGACCACACCCTCGACCGCCTCGCCGACTGGCTGCGCCCCGAACCCGCCCCCGTTCCGGCCCACTTGGGCGCCGATGCGAGCGCCTGGACGCAGTACGACCCCCTCGGCGTGGTCCTCGTCATCGCCCCCTGGAACTACCCCGCCCAGCTCCTGCTCGCCCCGCTGGTCGGCGCGCTCGCCGCGGGCAACGCGGTGGTCGTCAAGCCCAGCGAGCTGGCCCCCGCCACCTCCGCCGCGATCGCCCGGCTGCTGCCCGCCCACCTCGACACCGACGCGGTCGCCGTCGTGGAAGGCGGCATCCCGGAGACCACGGCCCTGCTCGCCGAGCGCTTCGACCACATCTTCTACACCGGCAACGGCACCGTCGGCCGCATCGTCATGCGCGCCGCCGCCGAGCACCTCACCCCGGTCACCCTCGAACTCGGCGGCAAGTCACCGGCGTTCGTCGACCGCGACGCCGACCTCGACGTGGTCGCCGACCGGCTGGCCCGCGGCAAGTTCCTCAACGCCGGGCAGACCTGTGTCGCCCCCGACTACGTCCTGACCGACCCGGCCACCGCCGCCGCCCTGGCACCGGCACTCACCCGCGCCGTCGAGGCGCTGTACGGCACCGACCCCTCCGCCTCCGGCGAATACGGCCGGATCATCAACGAACGGCACTTCGACCGGCTCACCGGCCTGCTCGACTCGGGCCGCGTCGTCGTCGGCGGCGGCAGCGACCGTACGACGAAGTACATCGCGCCGACCGTCCTGGCCGACGTCGACCCCAAGTCGCCCGTCATGCAGGAGGAGATCTTCGGCCCGATCCTGCCCGTCGTCACCGTGCCGGGCCTGGACGAGGCGATCGACTTCATCAACGACCGCGACAAGCCCCTGGCCCTGTACGTGTTCTCCGAGTCCGAGGAGACCCGCGCCCGGATCGCCGCCGAGACGTCCTCCGGCGGCCTCGGCCACGGCCTGCCGCTGGCCCATCTCACCGTCTCCGACCTGCCGTTCGGCGGGGTGGGGGAGAGCGGCATGGGCAGCTACCACGGCCGCTACTCGATCGACACGTTCAGTCACCGCAAGGCGGTGCTGGAGAAGCCGCTGAGCTGAATCCGGCGAGGAGAACGCCCGGCCGTCGACGTGGCCGGGCGTTTTTCATGAGCCCAAATATCGTCTGGTACTTATATAAACGATCGCTGATACAGTTGCCGCCTGCACGCCTTCGATGTGCTCGGAGACCCGGTGCGCCGGCGGATCCTGGAGCTGCTGGCCGACGGGGAGATGACCTCGGGAGCCGTCTGCGAGGTCATCGCGGAGGAGTTCGGGATATCGCAGCCCGGGGTGTCGCAGCATCTGAAGGTGCTGCGGGAGAACGGGTTCGCGACCGTACGCCCCGAAGGAACCCGGCGGCTGTACGCGGTCAATGCCGAGCCGTTGCAGGACATCGACGCCTGGCTCGACCGCTTCCGTCGCTTCTGGACCCCGCATCTGGACGCCCTGGCCACCGAGCTGGCTCGCGGCAAGCGCGCGCGCCGACTCCGGGACGCCGACGAAACCCCGAGGAGCACCCCATGACCGACGTGACACATGACATCAACGCCGTACGCCGGCAGGTCGGCCGGCGCACCTTCAAGGCGGGTGAGGCGCGCGTGGTGACCGTGACCCGGTCCTACGACGCCCCGCTGGACGACGTGTGGGACGCCTGTACCAACCCCGAGCGCCTTCCCCGCTGGCTCCTGCCGGTGACGGGAGAGCTGCGGCTCGGGGGCCGCTATCAGCTCGAGGGCAATGCCGGTGGCGTGATCGAGCGCTGCGACCCGCCCAACGGCTTCGCCGCCACCTGGGAGTACGGCGGCGAGGTCAGCTGGATCGAGCTCAGCCTGACGTCCGAGGAGGGCGGCACCAGCTTCCAGCTGGAGCACATCGCCCACCTCGACGACACGAAATGGGCGGAGTTCGGCCCCGGTGCGGTCGGTGTCGGCTGGGATCTGATGGTCACGAGTCTTTCCCTGCACCTCGCGAGCGGTGCCGCCGTCGACCCGAAGAAGTTCATGGCCTGGATGGGATCGGACGAGGGCCGTCTGTTCATGACGTCCAGCAGCGAAGCCTGGTACGCGGCCAATGTCGCCGGTGGCGAGGAGGAGAAAACGGCACGTGAGGCAGCCGACCGGACCACGGCGGCCTACACGGGAGCCGGGGAAGGCGAGGGCCAGGGCGAAGGGGACGCCAACTGACGCAGGGGATCCGGCCCGTGGGGCGCCCGGCGTGCACGGCATGCCGGGCGCCTCTGTGCAACGTCCCGGCCGGAGAAGGGGAATGACTGGTCTACACCCTTGACTGGTACAGACCAAAGCGGTTGAGTGAGGCAGCACCACAACCCCCCACCGCGGCCGCCCCCACGCCGTGGCCGGTCCGACCGGCGCGTGCGCTCAAGGCCGGGCGCAAGCCTGCCCTTGACCGGGAGCGGCCGTGCTCCGCAAAGGAGTTCGTCCCTTGTCGAGACGCCGCATCGCCGCACTCCTGTCCTCGCTCGCCCTCGGCGGCGCCCTCCTGGCGCTGCAGCCGGCCCCCACCGCCTCCGCCGCCGGCTTCGTCGTCAGCGAGTCCCAGTTCAACCAGATGTTCCCGAGCCGGAATTCCTTCTACACCTACAGTGGCCTGACCGCCGCGCTCGGCGCCTACCCGGGCTTCGCCAACACCGGCAGCGACACGGTCAAGAAGCAGGAGGCCGCCGCCTTCCTCGCCAACGTCAGCCACGAGACCGGCGGCCTGGTCTACGTCGTCGAGCAGAACACCGCCAACTACCCCCACTACTGCGACTGGAGCCAGTCGTACGGCTGCCCGGCAGGCCAGGCGGCCTACTACGGGCGCGGCCCGATCCAGCTGAGCTGGAACTTCAACTACAAGGCCGCGGGCGACGCGCTCGGCATCGACCTCCTCAACAACCCCTACCTGGTGCAGAACGACGCGTCCGTGGCCTGGAAGACCGGCCTGTGGTACTGGAACACCCAGTCGGGGCCGGGCGCCATGACCCCGCACAACGCCATGGTCAACAGCGCGGGCTTCGGCCAGACGATCCGCAGCATCAACGGCTCCCTGGAGTGCGACGGCAAGAACCCGGCGCAGGTCCAGAGCCGCGTGGACGCCTACCAGCGGTTCGCCCAGATCCTCGGGGTGTCGCCGGGCGGCAACCTCTACTGCTGACCCTCTTGCCGGGTGTGTGCGAGACTCCGCCGATGACCTCCCACATGATCACCGCGGACAGCGCAGGCACCTGGGCACTGGGCGACCTGACCGTCAACCGCATCGGCTTCGGCGCGATGCGGCTGACGGGCAGCGCCGCCTTCCACCACGGCACCCCGAGCGACCGCGACCGGTCGATCGCCGTGCTGCGCAAGGCGGTTGAGCTCGGCGTCAACCACATCGACACGGCCGCCTTCTACTTCTCGTCGCTGCGCTCCGCCAACGAGATCATCAACAGCGCGCTGGCGCCGTATGCGGACGACCTGGTCATAGCCGCGAAGGTGGGTCCGCTGCGCGACTACTCCGGTCAGTGGGCCACCTGGGCCCGCCCGGACCAACTGCGCGGACACGTCGAGGAGAACCTGCGCCAGCTCGGCCGCGACCACCTGGACCTGGTGTACCTGCGGAGGTCCGAGCAGCGCTGGGACTCGATCGCCGAGCACTTCGGCGCGCTCGCCGAGCTGCGGGAGGCGGGCCTGGTCCGCCACCTCGGCATCTCCGGCGTCGAACCCCGGCACCTTGCCGAGGCGCAGGCCATCGCGCCCGTGGTGAGCGTGCAGAACCGCTACGGACTGGGCCAACACGCCCCGGACACGGACGAACTGATGCGGACCTGCGGTGAACAGGGCATCGCCTTCGTGCCGTTCTTCGCCGTCGCGGGCGCGGGCGGGGCCAAGGCAGCGAGCACCGACCACGACGAGGAAGTGCTCGCCGTCGCCCGCGCCCACGACGCGAGCCCCAGCCAGGTCCGTATCGCCTGGACGCTGCACCAGGGCCCGCACGTCCTCGCCATCCCCGGTACCGGCAACCCCGACCACCTCACCGAGAACGTCGCAGCGGGCGCCCTCCGCCTGACGGCCGACGAGCTGGACCGGCTCAACGCCGTGCACCACAAGGCCGATTGAGGACGAGCGGCCGGCCGTCCGCCGGCCCTCAGCCCGCGTGCCGCGTCAGCTCAGCTCACCCCACCCACACGCCCTCCCGCATCAGATGCCGACCGGACAGCTCGTGCTGCCCGCGCCATGCCTGCACCGCACGCGGCCGCACCCGGAAGAACGCGTAAGACGCGCTGTCCTTACGGGGATCCCAGCCCGTCTTCGCCACGAACGCGTCCGCGGCCGCGGCGGGCACCTCCGGCCCGGCGAACGTCTCCACGTCCCCGTCCAGGAGCACGACGTCCTGCGTGTCACCGAACGCCAGCCGGGTGCGCCCGCCGTCGCGCAGATTCCGGCCCGTCGGATTGGTCACCCGGGTGGACACCCACACCGCCTCCCCGTCCCACACGAACCACAACGCGACCAGACACGGCAGCCCGTCCGCGTCGGCGGTGGCGACCCAGAGGTCCAACTCCCCCTCCAGGCGGGCCAGTACGTCGTGTTTGCGCTGCTCGGGACTGCGGGCGGGTTCGGTGATCTTCATGGATACGACACTAGCGACCGGTCGGCGCAGGAATCACCCGGCGTTGATGAGCACCGCCTTCACCTGCGTCCAGTCCTCCAGGTAGGCGGATCCCAGGGAGCGGCCGAAGCCGCTGTGCTTGTAGCCGCCGAATGGGCGCGCCGATCGCCCCGCCGGGCCCGCCGTCGCCGACGATGAGCCGGACCTGGCCCGTGGGCCTTGATGGCGCGAGCGTTGTGCTCGACGTAGGAGTGGGGTCGTACGGAGTCGAGGTGCGCCTCCCCGGCCCCGATCGCCGCGAGGGCCGAACGTGTTGGTCACGTGTTGCTTCATCGGCTCGTCGTCGAAGTCGACGACCGCGTCGGCCAGGCTGGAGGCGTAGCCGAACAACTCGGGGTGCTTGAACGCGAGTCGCAGGGTCCCGAAGCCCCCGCCGACCAGCCTCGATGCCGCGTCCCGCCCGGTCGGCGACGGTGCGTTGGGTCGAGTCGACAGGCGGTGACCCCCTTCACCGCGGCCCTTCCGTCCATGGGATCGCCCTCGGAGCCGCCCGCAGCCGCGGCGACGAACGCGCCCGCGCCGAACTGCCCATGAGGCTCGCCGAGTTGATGACCCTGGTGGCGAGCGGACGGCTGGGCCCGATGTCGCCCCGGACGGTCACCCTCGCCGACGTCCCGGCGGCCCTGACCGAATGGGCCGCCCGCCACGCGCGGGGCAGGCTCGTGCTGACCTACCCCTGAGCCGATCCGTCCCACGGCACGGGTGCGTCACGCCGGTGCCGGCTCGGCCGCTCGCTCCAGACGCACGATCACGCTCTTCGACGTCGGCGTGTTGCTGATGTCCGCGACGCTGTCCAGCGGCACCAGGACGTTGGTCTCCGGGTAGTAGGCGGCGGCCGAACCCGGGGGAGTGGGGTAGGCGACGACGCGGAAGGCGTCCGCGCGGCGCTCGGAGCCGTCGGTCCAGGTGCTGACCAGATCGACCAGGCTGCCGTCCTCGAGATCGAGTTCGGCGAGGTCGGCGGCGTTCACGAGGACGACGCGGCGGCCTCCCTTGATGCCCCGGTAGCGGTCGTCCATCGCGTAGGGGATGGTGTTCCACTGGTCGTGCGAGCGCAGGGTCTGCAGGACCAGATGGCCCTTGGGGGCCTGGAGCATCGTGAAGTCGTTGACGGAGAAGACGGCCTTGCCGCTGGGAGTGCGGAACACCCGCGCGTTGACCGGGTTGGGCAGGCGGAAACCGCCGGGCTGGCGTACCCGCTCGTTGAAGTCCTGGAAGCCGTCGACGACTTGGGCGATACGGTCGCGGACGAGGTCGTAGTCGGCCTCGAAGTCCTCCCAGGGGATGGCTGGTTCGGTGCCGAGGACCCGGCGGGCGAGCCGGCTGATGATGGACACCTCGCTCAGCAGGGTCGCGGATGCGGGGGCGAGACGGCCGCGTGTGGCGTGGACTTCGCTCATGGAGTCCTCGACCGTCATGAACTGCTCTCCGCCCGCCTGGACGTCGCGGTCGCTGCGGCCGAGCGTGGGCAGGATCAGCGCGGTGCGTCCGCACACCGCGTGGGACCGGTTCAGCTTGGTCGAAATGTGCGCGGTCAGGCGGCAGTTGCGCATCGCGCGCTCGGTGACGTCGCTGTCGGGCGTGGCCCGCACGAAGTTGCCCGCGACACCGAGGAAGAGCCTGGCCCGTCCGTCGAGCATGGCGCGGATGGAGTCGACGGAGTCCAGACCGTGCGCGGTCGGTGCGGTGAACGCGAACTCCCGCCCCAGCCGGTCCAGGAAGGCCCGGGGCATCCGCTCCCAGATGCCCATGGTGCGGTCGCCCTGGACGTTGCTGTGCCCGCGGACCGGGCACACCCCCGCGCCCGGGCGGCCGACGTTGCCGCGCAGCAGAAGGAAGTTGACGACCTCCCGGATGGTGGGCACACCGTGCTTGTGCTGGGTCAGACCCATCGCCCAGCAGACGATGACGCTGCCGCTCGCCAGGACCCGCTCGTGTACCTGCTCGATCTCGTCCCGGCTCAGCCCGGTGGCCTCCAGGACGGCATCCCAGGAGGTTTCGCGGATGTTGGCCGCGAACGCGTCGTAGCCGGTGGTGTGTGCGTCGATGAACTCCCGGTCCAGGACGGTGCCCGGTTCCTTGTCCTCGGCCTCGAGCAGCAGCAGGTTCAGCGCCTGGAACAGCGCCAGGTCGCCCCCGGGGCGTATCTGCAGGAACTGGTCGGCGATGTCCGTGCCGCGGCCGATGACGCCGCGCGCCTTCTGCGGGTGCTTGAAGCGCAGCAGCCCCGCCTCGGGCAGTGGATTGACGGCAACGACATGGCCGCCGCGGCGCTTGGTCTCCTCCAGCGCGGACAGCATGCGGGGGTGGTTGGTGCCCGGGTTCTGCCCCACGACGAAGACGAGGTCGGCGTTGTAGAGGTCGTCGAGGCTGACGCTGCCCTTGCCGATGCCCAGGGTCTCGTTGAGGGCTGAACCGCTGGACTCGTGGCACATGTTGGAGCAGTCCGGCAGGTTGTTGGTGCCGAAGGCGCGCGCGAACAGCTGCAGCAGGAAGGCGGGTTCGTTGGCCAGCCGTCCGGAGGTGTAGAAGAGGGCCTCGTCCGGGTGGTCCAGGGCGCGCAGTTCGCCGGCGAGCAGATCCAGCGCCTCGTCCCAGCCGATCGGCTCGTAGTGGCTCGTGCCCTCGCGCAGCACCATCGGCTCGGTCAGCCGGCCCTGCTGGTTGAGCCAGTAGTCGGACTTACGGCTGAGCTCGTCGACGGAGTGCTGCCGGAAGAAGTCCGCGGTCACCCGGCGGGAGGTGGCCTCGTCGCTGATGTGCTTGGCGCCGTTCTCGCAGTACTCGTTGCGGTGTCGCTGGCCCGGTGCGGGCTCGGGCCAGGCGCAGCCCGGGCAGTCGAAGCCCTTCGCCTGGTTGATGTTGAGCAGGGTCAGCGCGGTGCGCTTCGGGGAGGTCTGGCCCAGCGCGTACTTCAGCGCGTGGACGACGGCGGGAGCGCCGGTGGCCCACGTCTTGGGAGCCGTCACCGACAGCTCGGCCTCGTCCGGTTCGTCGAAGTCCCGCATCGCGCACCACGCCCTCTCATCCGCACGACACTCTTGGCCTGCGCGTCGGGCCAGGTCAAAGCGGAAGTTCTTATCGCCTGACAGGCGGCACCGATCAGTGCAGCGTGCGAGGGGACCGCCGGCGACGGACGGCCGGGCGCGAGGGATCATTGGAGGGTGCTGCTGCGCCAACTCGAGTACCTCGTCGCTCTCGCCCGTGCCCGCCACTTCGCGAAGGCGGCGCAGGCCTGCTACGTCTCCCAGCCGGCCCTCTCGGAGGGCATCCGCAAACTGGAGGAGGAACTCGGCATCCCCCTGGTCCAGCGGGGACGCCGGTTCGACGGGCTCACGCCGGAGGGCGAGCGCGTGGTCCTGTGGGCCCAGCGCATCCTCGCCGACCGCGACGCGATGCAGGGCGAGATCCAGGCACTGCGGGCGGGGCTCAGCGGCCGACTGCGCATCGGGACCGTGCCGACCGCGGCCACGGCGGTCGCGCTGCTGACCCAGCCGTTCTGCACCGCCAACCCGCTCGCGACCGTCCAGGTCTTCGCCGACCTGCAGGCCGAGGACATCGTCAACAGACTCCGCACGTACGAACTCGACGCGGCCGTGACCTACCACAGCAGCGTCGTGGCCCACGACTTCAAGTTCGTCCCGCTGTACCGGGAACGCTACGTGCTGCTGACCCAGCGGACCGCCCCCGACTCCGGCCCCGCCGACATCTCCTGGGAGGAGGCGGCCCAGTACCCCCTGTGCCTGCTGCACCCCATGATGCAGGGGCGCCAGGTCCTGGACGCCGTCTTTGAGGCAGCCGGCGTCTCCGTGACCCCGCGCGTGGAGACCGACTCCATCGCCTCACTGTTCGCACAGGTCAGAGCCGGTCACTGGGCAAGCGTCGTGCCGTACGCCTGGCTCCATGTCTTCGGCGTCCCCGCGGGCATGCACGCCGTTCCCCTGGTCCGCCCGATCCGCACGGAACGCATCGGCCTGGTGCTCCCGGCACGCGAGCCCGTGCCGGTGATCGGCCAGGCGCTCGTCGACGTCGTGGACCGGGCCGGCATCGCGGAGGCACTGGAACGGCTGCCGGACCAGCACATCGGCCACTGACGCCCGCGGCTCGGGGCACCCGGACCGGCGGTGCTCAGCTGTCGTCGACGGCCTGTCTGTCGGTCCCGCCGGGCCGGGTGGGGTGGTGGCCGTCGACCCGGGCGAGCAGGCCCAGCAGCGAGGTCACGGTGAGCCCTGCCTCCGCGGGGTGACGCAGAGGCGATCCCGGTTCGATCTGGTACGCATTGCCGCGCCCCTCACGTGTGTGGGATAGGTAGCCGCTCTCCTCCAGATCGGAAATGATCTTCTGCACGGCGCGCTCGGTGAGCCGGCAGTGCGCGGCGATGTCGCGGACCCGCGCGTTCTGGTTGTCGGCGATGGCGGCAAGTACCCGCGCGTGGTTGGTGATGAACGTCCATCCTGTGTGCGATTCCGGTGCTCCTCCCATAGGGGGATCGTACGCCTGCTGGTTCACGCACGAAAATACCTGAAACAAATTTCGCGTATCCGTTGACGTGAGTTGGTGACGGGGTGAATCTGGAGGCGGAGAATCCAGCCCAGGGGAGAGGACTCATGTCGGATGCGGCGGCGCAGTCCGGGGTCGGGGAAGTCAACGGCTGCACAACACTTGCCGGTTCCGGTGGCGGGAAACGGCCGTCCGGGCTGACGGTCGGCACCTGCCCCGATGGCGACCGGACGGTCGTCACACTCTCCGGCGACCTCGACCTCTCCGTGGATCAGGAACTGCAGCAGGCGTTGCGCGCGACGCTCGCCCGCTCCGACCACGGCATCGAGCTGGACCTCGGCGGCGTCCGGTTCTGCGACTGCTCCGGGCTGAACATCCTGTTGGGCATCCGCCAGCAGGCCCTGGCCGAGTCCAAGACCGTCACGATCCGCGGGATCAGCCCGGCTGCCGAGCGCGTCTTCGCGCTCACCGGCACGCTGTCCCTGTTCGCGCCGGACGGCGACGAAGCCCGAGAAGAGGACGACGATCCCGCGCAGGCCGCTGCGGAGGGCTCCGACGCCCCCGATCAGGACCCGCGGGTGGAGGTCGTACAGCTGCGGCGGGCGATGCAGACCCGGGAGGTCATCGATCTGGCCCGCGGCATCCTCATGGCCGCCTTCACGCTCAGCTCCGAAGAGGCGTGGAGCGTCCTGGTGATGACCTCGCAGAACACCAACACCAAGCTGTATCGCGCGGCTCAGCAGCTGGTGGATTCCATCCAGGGCGACCCCTTGCCCGAGTCGGTGCAGAACGCGCTGTCCGCCGCCGTCGCCCACGTCGCGGGCTCGCGCGCCGCAGCGGTGGGCCCGGAGTAGGCCGACCCCGCCAAGGGCTCGGTGCCAGTCACCGCTTGCCATTGGAAACCGATCGGTTTACCGTGACGTAAACCGATCGGTTTCCAACGTGGAGATGGACATGACTTCGATCAAGGACGCCGTAGTACTCGTCACCGGCGGCAGCCGCGGCCTCGGCAAGGCTCTGGTGGAGGAGCTGTACACGCGCGGTGCCGGCAAGGTCTATGCCACGGCCCGCGACCCGCGCACCGTGACCCACCCCGAAGCAGTGCCGCTCGCCCTGGAGGTCACCGACCCCCACTCGGTGGCCGCCGCAGCCGCCCAGGCTCCGGACGTCACCGTCCTGATCAACAACGCCGGCATCTCACTGGGCGCCTCCTCCTTCCTCGAGGCCCCGGTCGACGACATACGCCGGGAGTTCGAGACGAACTTCTACGGACCGCTGCTGGTCACCCGGGCCTTCACCCCGATCATCGAGCGCAACGGCGGCGGCCACGTCCTGAACGTCCACTCGGTGCTCTCCTGGGTCGGCCTCGCCGGCTCCTACAGCGCCACCAAGGCCGCCCTGTGGTCGCAGACCAACTCCCTGCGCCTGGAGCTGAGTTCGCGAGGCATCGGGGTCACCGGACTCCATGTCGGATACGTCGACACCGACATGGCGTCGAGCGTGGACGCACCCAAGTCCCGCCCGGGTGACGTCGCCGCCCTCGCGCTCGACGGCGTCGAAGCCGGCGCCTACGAGGTGCTGGCCGACGACATCTCCCGGACCGTCAAGGCCGGCCTCTCCGGCGATCTGGCAGCGCTGTACCCGCAGTTGGCGGGCCAGGCCGCTTCCTAGCAGCCGCAGCGCGCAACGCGTCCACCCACCCTCGATGCACGCTGCGCTCTACGGCCGGTCCCGCAGGATCGGGGTGAGCGTGTCCAGGACCGAGGCGTCCTCGATCGTCGGCGGCACGGGCTCGTCCCGTCCGTCGGCGATACCCCGCATCGTCCGGCGAAGGATCTTGCCCGACCGCGTCTTCGGCAAAGCAGGCACGACCGCGACGTCCCGGAAGGCCGCCACCGGACCGACATCGCGCCGGACGGCCGCGATCAGCTCGGCCCGCAGCTCGTCGTGGTCCGGCGCGGCACCGGCCTTGAGGACGACCAGCCCGAAGGGGACACTGCCCTTCAACTCGTCGGGGATCCCGATCACCGCGCACTCGGCGACCGCCGGATGCGTGGCCAGGGCCGCCTCGATCGCGCCGGTCGACAAGCGGTGCCCGGCAACGTTGATGACGTCATCGGTGCGGCCCATCACGAACAGATAGCCGTCGTCGTCGAAGTACCCGGAGTCCCCCGTGTGGTAGAAGCCCGGATACCGGCTGAGGTAGGAGTCCAGGAACCTCTCGTCGTCTCCCCACAACGTCTGCAGCGCGCCCGGAGGCAGCGGCAGCCTGATGACGATCTCGCCGTCCTGCCCGGCCTCCAGCGGCCGGCCTTCGGCGTCGACGATCCGTACGTCCCATCCGGGCACGGGCACCGTGGCCGAGCCCGGCTTCGTCGGCAGCGGCTCCAGCCCGCGCGGGTTCGCCGCGATCGGCCAGCCGGTCTCGGTCTGCCACCAGTGATCGGTGACCGGTACGCCCAAGGCGCCCGAGGCCCAGTGCAGGGTCTCCGGGTCCAGCCGCTCACCGGCCAGGAACAGCGACGTCAGCGAACCGGTGTCGTACTTGGCGAGCTCCGCCGCCTCCGGGTCGACCTTCTTGATCGCCCGGATCGCCGTCGGCGCGGTGAAGATCGTCTTGACCCCGTACTCCTCGACGATCCGCCAGAACGCACCGGCATCCGGCGTGCCGACGGGCTTGCCCTCGTACACCACCGTCGTCGCCCCGACCAGCAGCGGCCCGTACACGATGTAGCTGTGCCCCACGACCCACCCGACGTCGGAGACCGTCCAGAACACATCACCGGCATGGACGTCGTAGATCGCCCCCATCGACCAGGCCAGCGCAACGGCATGCCCGCCCGTGTCGCGCAACACCCCTTTGGGCTTCCCGGTCGTGCCCGACGTGTACAGGATGTAGAGCGGATCGCCGGCCGCCACCGGCACCGGCTCCACCGGCTTCGCCACGGGCACCACATCGTCCCAGTCGAGGTAACCGGGCCCCAGATCCGCCCGCAACGCCGCACGCTGCAGCATCACCGTGTGCTCCGGCCGGTGCACACTCATCTCCAGCGCCGCATCGAGAATCGGCTGATACGCCACCACCCGCGTCGGCTCCAGCCCGCACGACGCCGCTACGACCACCTTGGGCCGCGCATCCTCGATCCGCGCCGCCAGCTCCTTCGGCGCGAACCCGCCGAACACCACCGAATGCACGGCGCCGATCCGGGCACACGCCAGCATCGTCATCACGGCCTCGGGCACCATCGGCATATAGACGACGACACGATCCCCCTTCCCGACCCCCAGAGCACTCAACGCACCGGCCACACGCGCCACTTCGTCCCGCAGCTCCCGGTAGCTGAACGACCTCTTCGCCGGCACCATCGCCGAGTCCCAGACCAGCGCCGTACGCTCGCCGAACCCGCCCTCGACATGCCGGTCGAGCGCGTTGGCGCAGGTGTTCAACTGCCCGTCGGGAAACCACCGGTAAAACGGCGCGCGCGTGTCGTCGAGCGCACGCGACGGGCTGACGACCCAGTCGATCAGCTCCGCGGCACCGAGCCAGAAGCGGTCCGGATCCGTAAGGCTGCGATCATGGATCCTTGCGTGTTCTTCCACGTCAGGTCCTTTCCAGGCCTCGGGCCCAGGCTACGGCGCTCGACACGCCACCCACCACCAGTTCACCACCTTCGGGCTAGGCTCGACACATGGCCACCTGGGACGATGTCCGCCGCCTCGCACTCGCCCTCCCCGAAACCGACGAACGGCTCTCCCGTCACCTGGCGCAATGGCGAGTCAGGGAGAAGGGCTTCGTCTGGGAACGGCCACTGCGCCCCGCGGACTACGACGCCCTCGGCGACGCCGCGCCGGACGGACCGATCCTCGGGGTGCGGGTGGCGGACGTCGGGGTGAAGGAGGCGTTGCTGGCCTCCGATCCGGACGTGTACTTCACCACGCCGCATTTCGACGGCTACCCGGCCGTTCTGGTCCGCCTCGACCGGATCGATGTCGCCGAGCTCGGAGAACTGATCGTGGAGGCCTGGCTGGCCAGGGCTCCGAAGCGGGTGGCGCAGCAGTATCTCGAGGCGGGCGGGGCATGAGCGCCCGCGAGTTCGCTTGTCGGCTGGTGTGTTTCAAAGGCGAAGGACGATCAGCGCGGTGTCGTCCGTGTTGCCGGTGGTGGGAAGCAGGTCGGCTAGGAGCGCGTCGGCCAGGGTCTCGGGGTCGGCGTGCCCATGGCGGGTGAGGGAGTCGGCGAGACGGGCCAGGCTGGCGTCGATGTCCTCGGTACGGCGTTCGATCAATCCGTCGGTGTAGAGGACCAGGGTGGAGCCTTCGACGAAGGCAGCCTTGGCCTGCGGGCGGGTCACGTGCTCGGGACGGGCGCCGAGCGGTGGGTCGGTGGCCTGGTCGAGGAAGCTGACGCTGCCGTCGGGGGCGAGCAGGGCGGGCGGCAGGTGCCCGGCACAGCTGTAGGTGATGCAGTGGTCGTCCCAGTCGATGAACGTCGCCGCGGCGGTGGCCGACTCGCCGCCTTCCACGGAGCGGGCGTACAGTCCGAGCGCTTCCAGGGCCTCGGCGGGCCCCTTTGCGACGCGGCAGGCCGCGCTCAGGGCGCTGCGCAGCTGCCCCATGGCGCAGGCGGCGGCCAGACCGTGGCCGACGACGTCGCCGACCGCGATCGCCAGGTTCTCGCCCGGCAGCTCGACGAGGTCGTACCAGTCACCGCACACGTTCAGGGCACCGATCGCGGGCCGGTAGCGCACGGCCGCACCGTGCTGTCCGGTCGGCCCGGGCGGCGGCAGCATGGCCGCCTGCAGCGCCAGGGCGACCTCGCGTTCGTGGGCGTGGGCATTGCGCAGCCGCTCGTTGACCTCCTGCAGCTCACGGGCGCGGGTGTACAGCTCGGCCTCCAGCACCCGGGCCCGGCTGTCGTCGCCGGGCCCGCCGAAAGCGCGGATGAGTTCGGTGACCTCTTCCACCCGGTGCACGATCAGCGCCACGCGGCCGTCGGGTCCGAAGACGGGCGCGTTGACGGGGCTCCAGTAGTGCTCCTCCCAGTGGCCCGGCCGCTGGACGTCCTCGATGTCGTAGCGGAGCAGCGCCATCGTGTCGCGCTCGCCGGTGTCCACCGCACGGCGCATCGACGCCTCGGTCTCCCGCATGCCCGCCGCGGCCGGCTCGTTGGGGTTCTCGGGGAAGACGTCGAAGATGTAGCGCCCGAGCAGCTGCTCGCGGGTGCGTCCGGCCAGTCGTAGGAAGTCCTCGTTGGCGTCGGCGTACACCAGGTCGGGCGTGAGCAGCGCCACCATGCCGGGCAGGGCGCGGAAGACCGCCGCATAGTCGATCTGCGGTTCCCACATGTCTTGCCTGCCTTGGCGCCGAGCGTCACTGTGCCCCTCCACGATAGGAGCGAACACGCCAGGGGGCCCGCGCGCCGACGCCTGCGGAGTCCGGTCACCGGGCGCATGAGCGTACTGCGGACTGGCCGGACGGGCGTCCCGTACTCCACCTGAATTGGGGAAAAGCAATCCACAGGTTGACACATCCGGACAGTAACTTGACCGCGATGGACGGGGGTGTAATGTCGCAGCCTCTCGGCGCTCGCACAGGGGGCCGAGCGTCAGCCATCAGCACAGAGAGATCGCCAATGCGAATCGTAAAGCGCCTTGACTCGGTGGATGCAATTGAGGGCCGTTGTAATTCGGAATACAACTGTCCGGCCGTGTTCGAACTTGACAGTGGTGATCTCGCTTTTATCGGGGCTGACAACACGGAGGACTTGAGGTCGGAGCTCCCGGCGGGTTCTGGTGTCGGCCCTGATGAACGTTTGGTCGTTCTCCCGCGATCGGTTCTGATCAACGCTGGTTGGCGGCTTCCAGTGGATGAATGACGATGAGGCGTTTTACGCGTGTGCTCACTCGGTGTCTGAGTATTGCTGGAAAGCGAGTTCTGCCAATTCGTAGAACTTGCGCATCGAGCCACCGTACGGCGTGACCCTGTTACGGGTCTCCCGCGTCTCCGCCCAGAAGTCGTGGATGACGGGGCTGCTGAAGAGATGCTGCATGAGCTCCAGCACCTCGTCATCCGTGTTGTACTTGAGTTGATACGACATGCACTGGAACGAGATGATCAAGTTCGCATAGCGATACTGCTTCGTGCGCACCGGATCGAATTCAGGACCGTACCCGGGCCAGACGGCAGAGAGATCGGCGTCCTCGATCGCCATCCGGGTCAACATCACATGTTGCCCCCGCACCGACGCCTCCGCCGCACGGAAGGCGCTCTCGTGCCCCAGCCGCGCATCCTCTCGATTCGCCCGCAGCTCCTCACACTGGGCCGCCATCTCCACGCGCCTCATCCTGAATTCTTCGGCCTGCTGGTGGAAGCTCCGCGCAGCGTAGAGAAGAACAAAGAACGACGCGCAAGCGGCGGCGGCACCAAAGGCCTGCCCGGCGTTCCCGCTCGCACTGGACTGAAGTCCGGGGATATGGACGAGCGCCAGAGTCAACGCAATGGAGCCGACGCAGGACACGGCGCCGACACCGATTAAAGCCCACACGCGCCGCACGTGCCCCTGGTACGCCATGACCGCCCCCTGTGAAAGCGCGGAAAATGAGGCAAGGCGCAGATGTCGGAGTGCTCGCGCACCCGCTGGCGTGCTCATCCCCCGATCCTCGTTGTTGCCTGGAGCAATACCGTCAAAACGTGCCGTCGCGGGGGCGCATGGGGGCGCACCGGAGCATGGACTCCACGATTCCAGAAAGCGGACACGGGAGCGTGTCAGGTGTGCACCAATGAATCGATGACGTCGTGCCAGCGGCGGTCGGCCGTCGCCGGGTCTTCCTCGGCTGTGATCTGTACGGGGCCGTAGCGGGCGGGGTATCCGGCGAAGACGAAGAGACGGTCCACGACGTGCGAGTTGATGCTCCAGGGATAATCCCATGCGAGCCATTTCTCGTGGAGTCGGTCGAGGCTGGAGCGATCCGCCTGGCGCAGACCGAACGCGACTTTGCTCGTGAACTCCCGCCACCCACTACGGCCCGACGTCGCCCGGATGATGCTCTGTGTCTGGGCCATGATGTCGTGGCCGGCGGCGCTGTCGTCCGCCCGGCAGATCAACTTGGCGGCGAGGGCCGTCCGCATCGTGAGGGTCTCGCCGAACCGGTCGGCCTCGGCCAGCACGACGTCGCATTCGCTCGGGGTGCTGCGGCCGAGGAGGGTCCTGCGCCACAGCGCTGTCGCCTCGTTGTCCAGCGCCATCTGGTGCCTGCCCTGCTCCCGGAGGCGGCTGCCGCGGGCCGTCGGCCCGGCGACGGACTCGCTCAGCAGCCCGCGCGCATAGGCGAGGTCGCTGGTGATGCGCAGTGCCGCCGTGGTGTCGTCGAGGGGATGTCGGGCCAGGTGCCGGTGCAGTTCGGTGAAATCCCCTTTGATCTGCAGGGAGCGCGCGACCTGGTAGCGCAGGAACTGCGACTCCGGATCTTCGGCCAGCAGCTCCGTCAGCAGCCGCAGCGAGGGCTCGAAGTCCGAGCGGTTGCGATGCAGATAGGCGAGTCGGAGCTGTGCATGGGCCCGCACGTCGGCCCGCAGGGGAGCGGCGAGGAACTCCTCGAGGCGGGTGACCCGTCGTTTGCCGACCGTCCCGTGGCGCCATGCCTCGAACATGCCGGACAGCTGACCCATCCAGGTGTCGTTCGTCGGCGGCGGCAGCCGTTCGGCGGTCTTGGCGAATCCCGGCAGATCGGTGAGGGCGTCGGCCAGCCAGGGGGCGGTGAGGTCGTGTTCCGCGCAGAGAGCGGCCGTCAGTTCCAGTACGTCGAGTCGGCGGTTGCTGTCGTCCAGCAGCGCGTCGCTGCGCAGCCTGAGCGTTTCCACCAGCCGTCGTGCCATGGCCGTTCGGTCGGCGGGGGCCCAGGCTCCGGGATCGGTGACCGGTTCATGGGCGATCGCCGAACGTACGGCGTCGTGCAGCCGGTAGGGGAAGAGCGGGTGGTCGTCTTGGGTGACGAGGGTGCGCAGGCACAACCGGTGCGCGTCGCCGAGGAGCCCGCCGACGGCCTGGGCGATGAGGTCTTGGTCGAAGCGCGGCACCAGCGCCGCCGCGCGGGCCAACTCCCGTTCCCGGTCCGGGAGATTGGCAAAGACCCGGTTGGCGAGTTCCGGCAGGGGCCCGCCGAAGGAGTCGGCCGAGAGTGGACTCCCGCTCGCGGCGCGTGCGATGGAGAGGGACAGGCTGAGATACAGAGGCAGGCCGTGCGCGCCGGCGCGGATGCGGCCGACGACGTCCGGTGGCAGGTGCGGATTGCCTCCGGTGCCCGAGGCCGCCTGCAAATACTGCTCCACGTCGGTGTCGGAGAGGTTGCCCACCAGATGCTGACGCGGGTCCTCCTCCGCCTCCCGCCGCAGACCGGGCCAGACGCCCGGACCCGTTGCGGGGAGCGCCTGGTTGAGGTGTGGACTGTCCCAGTCCAGCCGGTTGCGGGAGGTGACGACCCACAGAACTCCCGGCGTGAGATGGACGATCCGGTTGAACAGGCGTTCCTGCGCGCGGTCGTCACCCTGGATGTATTCCGCAGCGTCGGCGAAGGCCACGGTGACGGGCCGTTTGTCGGCCGACAGATTCTCGAGGTCCCATGACAACAGGCCGGCGAGTGTGGCGGCGACGTAGTCGGACGGATCCTTCTCGGCGCGCTCGACGATCTGGACGAGTTCTTCGCATCTGCGCAGCGCGAGGCTGCGCAGCCGTTTCTCCCGTACGGCTTCCACGATGCGGATGCCCGTCCGCACGGTCAGCGGGCCCAGGCCGAAACGGGCCCCCGCGTCGCTGAGGATGTCATTCAGCGTGTCGGTGATCTGTCCCCGTATGTCGAAACCGCCGACGGCCACATCCGGCAGGGGAGTGCCCGGCCGCGCCAGCGACCACCAGGCGGCCAGACCGAGATCGAAAGCGGGGAAACGACGCCACCGCCCGGCCACGGCCGCCCGCAGCCGCAGCACGCTGTCCGCCGCATGGACGACCCGGCTTCCGTGGAAGTCCAACCGCACGGTGCTCAGCGGTGGTTCGAAGGCCACCGACTCCGTCCAGTCGCCGGGATCCTGCAGGTCCCCGACCGCCCAGGACTCCAGACGCCGCGACAACTCGGTCTTGCCGATGCCGCCGACGCCGTAGAACGACATGACGTTGAGACGAGCGGCGTGCGCGAGTGTCGCCGAACCGTCGCGCACCCGGGCGGTGTGGCGGCGTAACGCGGTGGAGAATGCCGTGTACTCGTCGACCCTATTGGTAAACAACTCGGTCGCCGTGTACTCCGGCCCGAAGATTCCGTCGAAGTCGCTCGTGATCCCCCCTCAGCCTTGGCCGGACGAACACCAGGCCGTCCCGCCGCCCAGCACACATGAACTCCGGCACATCCGAAAGTCAACAGGCCCGAGTTCAGCCCTTGTTGCGGAGCGCGTCGAGGACGTGGGACCAGGCGGACGTACCCAAAAGTGCGTCGGCTTCGGGCGTGCCTCCGTACTGGAAGCGCGGCGATGCCGGAGCCGGTCCCTCGCCGGGAAAACGCGGGCGGTGGCCTGCGTCGTGACAAGCGATCAGACGCACGGAAGCGCCAACTGACCGCTGCCGCATGGCCAGTTGTTCGGCGAAGGGCAAAGACGGCCACATCGCATCGTCGCCGCCTGCGACCAGCACCAGATCGGCCCGCGCCTTGTCCACGGGGATCTCTGCCGCAGCGAGCCGATCGGCGAACGTCCGCTCGCTGAGTTCGTACCACCCGCGGATCGCGACCGGATCGCCGTCCGCCTCCGCAGGCGCCCACGAATCGTCCAGCGGGACGAAAGGCAGCGCCCGCCCCTGCCAGGTCCAGGACGAGCGCCAGGGACGGTGCGCTCCGTCGAGCCCCGGGCCGACGTTGCACCAGACCCGCGAGGTGGGGGACAGCGCGATGACGACGTCCACGCGCGGATCGTGCACCGACGTGAGCAGGGCCGCCTCGGCGCCCTTGGAGACGCCCAGGATGCCGATACGTCGGGCCCCGTGCAGTCGGAGGAAGTCGACGGCGGCGGTGAAGGTTTCCAGGGGGATCTCGCAGATGCCCGGCGGCTGGCCCGGCCCGCCGAACCAGCGGATCGACAAGGCCGTCACGCCCTGTTGGGCAAGGAGGCGAGCCCTTTCCCGTTCGATACGTCCGCTGGAACCGGCCAGGACCAGAACCCCGGTGTCGCTGCCGCGGGAGAAGGCGGGGGTGAACAGGACGCCTTCCCACGGGTCGGCGGGGACCGACAGCTCGCGTTCGGTGACGTGCAAGTGGTCTCCCTACGGGGGCGCTGAGGCGGTTCGGGGCTTTGGCCGTTTGTTCAACTCAGGTGATCGGCTGGCCGATGCCCAGCATGTTCCCCTCGCTGTCGCGGAACCAGGCACCCAACGCCCCTCGTACGCCTGAGGCACGCGTACTCAGGTAGTTCTCGACCGCGACGACCCCATCCTGCGTGTGCCCGCCGCCGTACACCGAGGGAAGGCCGAACTCCTCGAACACCACGCCACGCCGCTTCAGCGCCCCGACGACGGCCTCGATGTCGTCCACCTCCCACGACATTTGCGTGAAGGTTCCAGGCGAGGCTCCCGCGGACTCGAACACTTGGAACTCCGCGCCATCGCACCGATACAGCAGCCCACCGGGCCCTTCCTCAACGGGCTGCAGACCGAGCTGCTCGGAGTAGAAACGCCGCGCCCGGTCCAGGTCCTGGGCGGGCAGCCTGGTCGCCACTCGCCCTTGGGTCAAGAGGTTCCTGTCATCTGCGTTCATACCTCTCAGTGTGGGGCGAGTGGTGCTTGTCCTCTCCTCGAACGCATTCACGAGAGCAGAGCGTCCGCGAGGTCCTTCAGGGCGTCGCTGCTGATCTTGGTGTAGGTCGTGAGGCCCTGGTGGGCCTCATGCGGGTGGCCGGAGGCGTAGCGCAGCGACTCGGTCACCGCCGCGGTGAACTTCTCGACCAGGTCCGGGTTCTGCCGAAATAGCCGATGGCGCAAGGGAGGCGGAGACCAAAGCGCGACTGCCCGGTTGCGGCTCGACAGCCCGATTCACGTTGCGCGATCCATTTGACGGCGGCACTCTGCATGCCTGCTTCGCGCTGTCAGTACTCCGGACACAGGAGCTTGTCGTCGCCGCGGTAGCGTGGCGATCATGGTGGAGTGGGGTATGCGCCCGGCGTCGATGTCAGACGTCTCGGCAGTGGCGGAACTGCGTGCCGTGGTGATGCGACCGGATCTCGAACGGCTCGGACGCTACGACGAGGAGCGCGTACGGCAGCGGCTGCTGGACAATTTCGAGCCGACGCACACCCGGATCATCGAGGTGAACGGCGAGTTCGCCGGCTGCGTGGCGCTGCGCCAGGCCGAGGACGCCCACTGGCTGGAGCACTTCTACCTGGACCCACATTTGCAGGGCAGCGGCATTGGTTCGGGCGTACTGCGCGAACTACTGGAGCGGTGTGACCGCAGCGACGTGCCTGTCCGGCTGAACGTGCTGCGGGGCAGCCCGGCCCGACGGCTGTACGAGCGCCACGGGTTCACGCTCGAGACCGAGGACTCGGTGGACGTGTTCATGGTCCGCAAGCCGGCCCACGCCCCAACTGGCCGGTGAACGGGCAGGGTTCGCGGAGCGGGGACGCGCCCGGCAGGGGAGCAGCGGGCGGACACCCCTTTCGCCGAAGCGACTCAGCCGCCACGCTGCCGTCCACCCATCGCCCGGTTCCCGGCGTGCCGGTGGAGTTGGGCTGGGCCATCTGACGGACCGGGCCAGCCAATCTGATGCGAAGTTCGTCGGAACGGCGTCGCACGCCTGGTGCAAGGGGCTTTCCTCAGGGGACCGTTGAGGTCCGGGCGGATCCGGCAGGCCGGGCGGGCCAGGTTGCGAACACGGGACGGGGGTCGCCTGTGCCGGGTTGTTCGTGGGGCCCGGCAGCGCGATACGGGGGAACGTATGCAGGACAAGGACTACGACGCCGTAGCACAACTCGACGGCAAGGTGGCGGACTTGGCGGCGGACGGATTCGACGTCGGCGAGGCTGTCGGCGACGTGAACTACACCGGCACGGGTGCCTATCGGCGGCACAAGGATGCCGTCGTCTGCGCGCACCCGGTCTTCGGCCCGCACGCAGTGCACGGGGCCATCGCCGGTCACTGGGTCGACGTGCTCGGCGGCCCCGAGGGCGGCTGGGGGTATCCGCTGACGGACGAGTACGCCGACGGCGAGGGCCGCGCCCGCGACTTCCAGGGCGGCTCCCTGTTCTGGACCCACGCGGACGGGGTGCTTGAGATCCGCGCGACCGGTCCGGCCGGGGACTCTCCGGACGTCGACTGGACCAAAGTGGGCGCATTGGCGCGGCTCGCGTACGCCGTCGGGATCCTCGTTGACCGGTACCACTACCCGGTGAACGGAGCCGCAGGCATGGTGGGCAACCTGTGGGCGGAGTCCGGCGTGCTGCCCAGCCGCATCGAGGGGAGCTCAGCGGCCAAGCCCACGCGGGCCAGGGACTTCGCGGGCACCCTGCGTGACTTCTCGCCGGAGGAAATCATGCGGCGGGACCCCGCTGCCCGGAAGGGTCCCAGGCTGCCGGGCGTGGGCCTGGCCCAGTGGACGAGCCGCGCACGCAGAGCGGGCCTGTTCAAGCACGACTTCGACGGACAAGTCCTGGGCGCCGCCGCGCTGTTCAACATGGATGCCCAACTCGACTATCTCGCGGTCGAGTTGAAGAGCCGCTATCCCGGCGTGCACGCGGTACTGGCCAACCCGGCCGTGAGCGTCAAGGAGGCGAGCGACGACGTCGTCTACCGCTACGAAGTGCCCGGAGCGATCCTCTCCGGAGGCACCAAGCTGCCGCGCAATGACCCCAGGGTGCAGGCCGTGTTCCGCGTCCGCCGAGCACACTCCGTCCGCGCACTGAAGGCGTACCGATCCGCCTGACAGCGGCGATCCGGCACCCCGAGTGCGATCGCCGGATGGAACAACCGAGTGCTGCATCTCCGGCGCTGACAAACCCAGTGGACAGAGTTCGCCCAAGCGGCAGACTGACGCCATGACCACATCGGATCCCAAGGCCGACCTTCACTTTTACCTGCAGTCCGCCCGCGACGCCTTGCTGTGGAAGCTCGAGGGACTCTCGGAGTACGACATCCGCAGACCCATGACGCCGACCGGCACCAACCTCCTGGGTCTGGTGAAGCACGCGACCGGTGCGGAGTTGGGCTACCTCGGGGACACCTTCGGGCGGCCGTCCGACGGGCCGCTGCCCTGGATGAACGGCGACGCCGAGCCCAACGCGGACATGTGGGCCACCGCCGACGAGTCACGCGAGTACATCGTCGAGCTCTACCGCCGGGCGTGGGCGCACGCGGACGCGACGCTCGACGCGCTGGCGCTGGACACGGTCGGCAGGGTGCCGTGGTGGCCGAGCGGCAGGGACGAGGTGACGTTGCACCATGCGGTGGTGCGCGTGATTGCCGATACACAACGGCACGCCGGCCACGCCGACATCCTGCGCGAACTCATCGACGGCACCGTCGGGATGGACAAGGGCAACGACAGCATGGCGCCCGGCGATTCGGCGTGGTGGGAGAACTATCGGAGCCGCCTGGAGCGTGTCGCACGGGAAGCCGACGAAGGCTGTTGAGTGCACGTGCAGAGAAGTCCGCGACCGCCCCCAGCATGCCGGGAGCCGAATCGCGCTGCGCCCAGGGCATCGGCGCGTCACTCTCGTCGCTCTGACGATATCCGTTCTCTGGCAGGCAAGCGTCTGGCAGGGAATTGCGGTCCACTGAAGTGATCTCAGCAAGGTTGGACGGCGGTGACACTTCGTCATCTGCTGCCGGTGGTGGTGGAGTCGGGCTGTCGGCCAGACTGGGAGACGCTGCTCGCGGTATCCGGCATGTTGTGGTCATGACTGAGGAACCGAAAGGTCGTCCCGACCTGTCCGGCGACACGGTGTCCGCTTCACCACCAGTGATTTCTGTGATGTTGATCGTTCCAGATGCAGATGCAGATGCAGATGCAGATGCAGCGGTCGCCTGGTGCAAGACTGCACTGGGCGCGACGGAGCTGTGGAACCTTGGTGGCGTGGCGGGCCTTGAGATCGGTGGCGCCGTCTTCTTCCTCCATGAGGTCAATCCGAACAACCCCGCAGAGACCAGTCCCGGCCAGGTGGGGGTCACGACCACCTGCATTGAGCTGTTCGTCGATGACCCCGACACCTTCATCGAGCGCGCCGTCGCCGCCGGCGCAACCGCCGGAGCGGAAATCGAGGATCACCGCGTGCCCTGGGGGACGCACCGTCAAGGTGGCTTCACGGACCAATTTGGTCACAGGTGGTCCGTGGGCGACACGTCACCCCTGGGTCGGTTCCCACGCTAATCGGGCCTGCCGTCACATGCGTCGGCAGGGTCGCGCATCGACTCATGGCGCGTGGTCTGGCCAGGCGCACGGACCAATCATCCAGCGTGGACAGTGCTGATCCGCCGAAGCGACGACACCAGTAACGGCACCAGCATCGCCACTGCCGCCACGCCACCGCCGGTGACGGCGACTGCGGTCGTCCCGAATGCCGCGACGAGGATCGGCGTGGACAGTTGGCCGAGGGGGATGGGGACGAAGGACCAGAACTCGTCCTGGGCGCCGACCCGGGAGAGCAGCCGCTCCGGGATGTGGGTGTTGCACACGGTCTCCCACACGACGGTGAAGAACTCGGAGGCCACTCCCGACACGAACGCGGCGGCAGCCAGCCAGAGGGTGTTCACGCCGATGCCGAGCAAGATCAAGGGGACGGCGGACAGTGACATCAAGGACAGTGCCGGTGCCATGGGTTGACGTACCGTCAGCTTCACCATCGCCACACTGGCGAGCAGCGCTCCGACGCCTCGGGCGCCGAGGACGAGGCCCCAACCATTCGCTCCGATCGTGTCGTTCGCGATGACAGGTCCCAGGATCTGCCATACGCCCATGTTCAGGGCGTTGAAGACGGCAAAGGCCGAGGTCACCGTCCAGATCCATGGTTGGGAGCTGAAGTAGGCCCAGCCCTCCAGCAGTTCGCCGAGCATTGTCGCGTCGCTGTCGTGGGCGCGCGGTGGCGGGTCCGGGAGCGACATCCGGGCGAAGCACGCGGCTGCCAGGAGGAAGGACACGGCGTCCGCGGCGATCGCCCAGCCGCCTCCGGCTGAGGCGGTCAACAGTCCGGCCGTGGCCGGGCCCGTGATCCGGGTGGTGTTCCGGACGGATGCCAGCAGGGAACTGGCCTGCTGGATGCCGCGCCCCGCCGCCAGATTCGAGACGATGCCGCGCAATGCGGGCTTGGTCAGTCCCTGAAAGATTCCGTTGAGGGCGGACAGCGGCAGCAGGAGCGCCGGTTGCAGGTGGGCCAGAAGGACGAACGCGACGCCGACCTGCGTGAGACCGGCGCCCAGGCTCGTGAGGCACAGCACCGTGTCGCGCCGGTGCCGGTCGGCGATGCTGCCGCCCAGCAGGAGCGCCGCGACCATGGGGACCAAGGCCGCCGTGGTGACCAGGGACAGCCAGGCCGCGCTGTGGGTGACCTCCAGGACGCCGAAGGCCAGAGCGACCGGTGACATGGCACTGCCGACCATGGAGATCGACTGGCCGCTCAGAAACCACCGGAAGGCGGGGGAGCGGAGCGGTTGCCCGGACGCGTGGTGGGTGCCAGTGACCGGTGATGCGTCGCTGTCAGGTGGTTCAGGATCTCGGCTTTCGGGTGCATCTGTTGCAGGCACGAGGGGCAACCGTGCCAGCGCCTGCTCCACGCCTCAAGTGGTTTTCGGCGGGGGCGCACGTGCCCGTGGCGTCATCGGATCCGCCCCCCTCTCTGGGTCGCCGAGTGACAGATGTCATGCCAAGTGATGACAACTGCCCGCAAAAGCTGGTCACTTGGCACTCCTGGCACTCTGCTCTCCAGCTCCAGACTGGACGGCATGCAACAGGAATCGCGCGGCAGCCTCGGTCACCTCGTCCGAGGCGGCGGCGGGAGAGCAGTTCGCTTTCTTGCGCGCGGCGAACTCGAAGGTCTGGGTGCGCTACGGCCTGCACGTCGCCCCGGGGACCGGGAGCGGACAAAGAGCCCTTCGGTACGCGCCGCCAACTCCAGGAGCGCTACGGGCACCACGGGTCAGGGACCACCGGAAACCAAGAGCGGAGGCAGTACACGTGCTTCGCACAAGGCTGGTTACCGGCGCCACGGTTGGCGCACTGATCCTGGGCGGTCTGATCTTAGGGACCGGCGCAGCGTCTGCTGACAGCCGGCACGGGACATCCGAACTGGCCGGTTACCACGAGAATTCCGAAGCGAGCGGCCACTTCGAGGGCAGCGGCCATTTTGAAGGGAACGGCCACGTCGACGGGGGCTGACCGTTCCCGTGCGACGCATATCCGCAACTCTCGCCATGGCGGCAATTCTCGCCGGCGTCACGCTGACCGGCTGCGGGGTCCCGGACCGCAGCCCGGCGGCGCCGGTTGCGGCCCGGGACCTCACACGCGCCGAGGACCTGCGGGTCTCCGACGCCGAGCAGCGACTGGTCAAGCGCTGCATGAACCGGCAGGGCTTCCACTACTGGGAGTGGCATCCGCTGACCCAGGAGGAGAGCCGCCCGGTCGGCTATGTCCAGGACGACGTCGCCTGGGCACGCGAGCACGGCTACGGCAGCCGTATCGACGCGAAGGCCACGTGGGCGAGGCTGCACAATCCCAATGGCGCCTACCGACGTTCGCTCTCGGGCGAGCGGGGCCGCGCCTACGACCAGGCCCTGGACGGAGGCCCCGACACGCCGGTTCTCACCGCCGAGGTGCCCGGCGGCGGCACCATCCGCCGCAAGGCGGGCGGCTGCACCGGGGAGGCTGAGGAACGGCTCTGCGGTGATCTCAAGACGTGGTTCCGCGCGGACAAGGTCGCCGACAACCTCCGCCTGCTGTACGTGCCCGAGCTGATGCGTGACCAGCTTTTCCGCACGGCGCTGCGGCGCTGGTCGGTCGGCATGCGCCAGGCGAGCCATCCGTACGACGACCCGGGTGAGGCCCAGGAGGCCGCCCGGGAAGGGACCCGGGGCCGGACCGGGAAGGCGTTCGAGAGGGGGGTTCAAGGCCGAGAAGGACATCGCGGTGGCCGATGCCGACTGCGCCCGTGCAACCTCGCTCAAGTCCGTCGGGCTCGCGAGGCCCACTACATCGAGAAGCTGACCGACCGCTACGGGGACGAACTCGCCACGCACCGTCGCCTCCCATGGCAGGCGCTGGCCCGCGCCCAGAAGTTCGTCGGACCGCGCCCGTGACCTCACCGTCCCAGTGGCCGGCCGTATGTCGGTCACTTCTCCGCCCAGTTCACCAATTCACGGACTCCGCGGTGACGCGCCGCGGATCGGCACGCCTCGAAAGCGGTTGCGCAAGCGGCAGCCGGATCACCTGACCTGAGCGGCGTGTTACGCCGGATGCGTCTCCTGGCCGTGAGGTGGACTCGCGGCCGCTGGAACCTCTCGACGTGCACGCACATTGCATGCCGGGGGGCTCGTGGCAGCCAGTGGCCACGAGCCCTCGGCGATCTGAGGCGGTTGCCTTGCGCGCAGTCGCAGTCGCAGCCGCAGCGGGCGCCGGTGCCGTGGCCGGCTGTCGGCTCAGTCCGCCTGTCCGGCCAGGCGGACCTCCCCGGCCCCGTCGCCCCACGGCACTAGGGTCGTCGTATGACCGAAGACTCCCTGCGCTCCGTCAGCGTCGAGCGAACCGCCACCGGCCACTTCATCGCGAGGAACCCCCGAGGCGGCACGATCGCCTTCGGGACCGGTTCCGACCCGCAGGCGGACGCCGAGTTCACTCCGGTGGAGTTGTTGCTCGCGGCCCTGGGCGGCTGTACGGCGGTGGATGTGGACATCGCCACCAGCCGTCACGCGGAGCCCACCAGATTCTCCGTCACGGTGACCGGTGACAAGATCAATGACGAGCTCGGCAACCGAATGACCGACCTCAAGGTTTCCTTCTCCGTCACCTTCCCGGATGGCGACGGAGCGGACCGTGCGCGGGCCATTCTTCCTCGGGCGGTCAAGACCTCCCACGACCGGTTGTGCACGGTCAGCCGCACGGTCGAGATCGGCACACCGGTGACGGCGACCGTCGAGGACGCCTGACCTCACCCGTCCGTACAGGGCGGTGTCGGCGAGGAGGAATCTGTGTGTCCCGGCCAGTCCGGGGCATCCGGACTGTACGCGGGGCTCGGCCGACCGAAGGGACGCACCTCATGCTGGCGATCGTCTCGGCGATCCTGTTCTTCCTCGCCTTCCTGATCAACGCGGCGGACATCTCGACGAACGACACCTTCACTTCGACGAACGTGATGTTGCTCGGCCTCACCGCGCTGGCTTTGCATTTGGCGGGCGTCGGCAGCGGTTGGTCCGTGCGGAGCGGCCGCAGGCGCTGACGCCCGGACGGCGATCTCAGCGCCGCGGTCAGGACGTGGCGGTGCGGATGCGGGCGAGCAGGGTCCGCAGCTGTTCGCGATCCTCCTCGCCGAGCCCGGCTGTGGCTTCCGCGAGCGCGAGGCTGTCCACCTCTTCCGCCTCGCGGTGGCACTGCACCCCCTGCTCGGTCAGGCGCAGCAGGAACGCGCGGCGGTCGTGCGGATGGCGCACCCGCTCGACCAGGCCGTCACGCTCCAGGGCGTCGACGATGCTGGTCGTGGTCCGTGCCGCGACCCCCGTCATCTCGCTCAAGTCCCGCATGCGCAGCGGCTGTTGGGCCCGTGCGAGCATTCGCATGGCGCGCAGGCGGGCGACGGAGGCCCCGCCGGTCCGCAGCCGGCCCTCCACGAAATTGCGCAGTTGCTGGGTTGTCTCGTAGAGCTCGTCGACCAGGACGTCGCTGCTGCCTTGGACTGCCATGCCGCTCCCCGTTCCGCCGAAAATCCAATTCTATGAGCACACACATAGTGAGTATGCTCAGCATGTGTTGTCGCTCCCTTCCCGCTTCCGCCTGTCCGTCCCCTCCTTCCGCCTCAGCCAGCGCCTGGTCGTCCCCGTGATGTGCGTCAGCGTGACGTTCATCGCAATCGTCGACGGGGCGATCACCACGGTGGCTCTTCCCTCGATCGCCGACCAGTTCCGGCTCACGACAGCCGCCCTGGACGGGGTGGTCGTGGTCTACCCGGTCTGCCTGGCCATGACCATCCCGGCCTCCGCCTGGCTGGTCGAACGCTTCGGTGCCAAACGCGTCCTGCTCATGGCACTCGTCGCCTTCCTCACCTCATCTCTGCTGTGCGGCGCGGCGGTCGGCCTGTCCCAGCTTGTCGCCTTCCGCGCGCTCCAGGGTCTGTCCGCCGGTGTGCTCTTCCCGGCCTCGGCGGCCCTGCTGTATGCCACCTTCAGCTCCGCCGAGCAGGTGCGCATCTCCCGCTACATGATCGTCCCGCAGCAGATCGCCCCGGCCGCCGCACCCATCCTCGGCGGCCTGCTGGTGGACCACCTGTCCTGGCGGTGGGTGTTCTACGTCAACCTGCCGGTGGGCCTGCCCGCCGTGCTGTTCGGAGCGCTGTTCCTGGCCGGGCACCGCGGCCACCGGCCGCCCCGCTTCGACGTGGCGGGCCTGCTGCTGTGCGCGGCGGCCATGGGAGCCATGATGTTCGGCGTGTGCGAAGGCCCCAACCGCGGCTGGTCCTCCACCGTCGTCCTCACCGCCCTCGCCCTCGGCGCGACTGTGCTCGCCGCGGCCGTCACCCACCAACTGCGCACCGCCGAACCGCTGCTGAAGCTGCGTCTGTTCGCGAACCGGCTGTTCCGGGACACCAACCTGATCAATCTGGTGGGTCTGGTGCCGATGCTCGGCGCCATGTTCCTCGGCCCGCTCTTTCTGCAGCAGGGACAGGGCCGCACCGCGCTGGAGTCCGGCCTCAGCACCTTCCCCGAGGCCTTCGGCGTCCTGTTGACCGTCCAGATCGCCGGAATCCTCTACGCCCGTGTCGGTCCCCGTGTCATCGTCGGCTGCGGCCTGGCCGGCGTCAGCCTGGTCCTGCTGCTGTTCGCCACCTGCGACGAGCACACGAGCCTGTGGACCTTCCGCGCCTACATGTTCCTGCTCGGCGTCGCCATGGGCGGTGTCTTCATGCCGACGACCGTGGCCTCGCTCGCCACCATCACCCGCAAGAACCTGGCACAGGCCTCCACACTCAACACCGTCGTACGCCAGACCGGCGGCGCCCTCGCGCCGGCCGTGGTGACGACGGCCCTGGTCCTGAACACCCCCGCGGCCGCCGCCGCGGACCCACCCATCGCCGCCTACCAACACGCCTACCTGGCCCTGGCCGCCATCGCGGCGGCGACCTCCGTCTTCGCCTTCACCCTCCCGGACGCGCCGGCCCGCGCGGCGGCAGGCGGCACCACCGTCTCGCGCCGCTCCGTGCCACTGCGGTCGCGCAAGGCGAAGACCCAGAGCCACTGATACGCCGCGCTGGGCAGCGGAACCGGTAGGCGTGCAGGTCCGCATAGTGTGTCTTCGTGTCAGCTCCCCGCCTGCGTCGTGTCGCCGTCCTCGTACTTGAAGGTGCCAAACCGCTGGACGTCGGCATCCCGGCGCAGGTGTTCACGACGCGCGCGAGCATGCCGTACGAGGTACGGCTGTGCGGCGCGGCACCGGGTCTGGTGACCGGCGGCGACGGCCTGTCCTACCACGTGGCGGACGGCCTCGACGCGCTCGCGTGGGCGGACATCGTGTTCATCCCCGGCTACCGGTTCCCGGACCGGGAGGACCCGCCGCAGACGGTCGTGGACGCGTTGGTCGCCGCCCACCTCCGGGGCGCCCGGCTGGCCGCCATCTCGACGGGCGCCTTCGCGCTTGCGGCCACGGGCCTGCTGGACGGCAAACGGGCCACGACGCACTGGCACTACACGCGCGCGCTGGCGGCGAAGCACCCGCTCGTGCAGGTCGACGAGAACGTGCTGTTCGTCGACGAGGGCAGCGTGCTGACGTCGGCCGGCGCCGCGTCGGGCATCGACCTGTGCCTGCACATCCTGCGCGGCGACCTGGGAGTGGCCGCATCGAACCACGCGGCCCGGCGTCTGGTCGCGGCCCCCTACCGCAGCGGCGGCCAGGCGCAGTACGTGCCGCGCAGCGTGCCCGAGCCGCTCGGCGAGCGGTTCGCCGCCACCCGCGAGTGGGCGCTGCACCGGCTGGACGAGCCCCTCACCCTGGAGCTGCTGGCGCAGCAGGCGGCAGTCTCCCCGCGCACGTTCTCGCGCCGCTTCGTCGAAGAGACCGGCTACACGCCGATGCAGTGGGTCATGCGCGCCCGCATCGACCTGGCCCGGGAACTGCTCGAGCGTTCGGAGCGCAGCGTCGAGCAGATCGCCGCCGACGTCGGCCTGGGCACGGGCGCGAATCTACGGCTGCACTTCCACCGCATCCTCGGCACCACACCGAGCGAATACCGGCGCACCTTCACCCAGGGCGAGTAACCCCGGCGCCCGCCCGATGGCGCCATGGCGCGATCCTTTTGAACCATGGCAATCGCGCCACTGTCCCCGACGGAGGCGGCGAGCGAGCCTGGACGGCGAACCGAAGGGACACCGCATATGACTCGCATCGCCATCAACGGATTCGGCCGCATCGGGCGCAATGTGCTGCGCGCACTCCTGGAGCGCGACAGCACCCTCGAGATCGTCGCCGTCAACGACCTCACCGAGCCCGCCACCCTCGCCCGCCTCCTCGCCTACGACAGCACGGCCGGCCGGCTCGGCCGCCCGGTGACCGTCGACGGGGACACCCTCATCGTCGACGGCCACCGCATCAAGGTGCTTGCCGAGCGTGAACCGGCGCAGCTGCCGTGGGCCGAACTCGGCGTGGACATCGTGCTGGAGGCCACCGGCCGCTTCACATCGGCCAAGGCCGCCCGCGCCCACCTCGATGCGGGCGCGCGGAAGGTCCTGGTGAGCGCGCCGTCCGACGGCGCCGACGTCACGCTCGCCTACGGCGTCAACACCGACGCCTACGACCCGGACCTGCACACCATCGTCTCGAACGCCTCCTGCACCACCAACGCCCTCGCACCGCTGGCCGCGGTCCTCGACGACCTCGCCGGCATCGAGCACGGCTTCATGACGACGGTGCACGCCTACACCCAGGAGCAGAACCTCCAGGACGGCCCGCACCGCGATGCGCGCCGCGCCCGCGCCGCCGGCATCAACATCGTGCCGACCACCACCGGTGCCGCAAAGGCGATCGGCCTGGTCCTGCCGGGCCTGGACGGCAAGCTGTCGGGCGACTCGATCCGCGTACCGGTGCCGGTGGGCTCCATCGTCGAACTCAACACGACCGTCGCCCGGGACGTGACGCGCGACGACGTGCTCGCGGCGTACCGCACCGCGGCGCAGGGACCGCTCGCCGGCGTCCTCGAATACTCCGACGACCCGCTGGTGTCCTCCGACATCACGGGCAACCCCGCCTCGTCGATCTTCGACTCGGCTCTCACCCGCGTCGACGGCCGCCATGTGAAGGTGGTCGCCTGGTACGACAACGAGTGGGGCTTCTCCAACCGCGTGATCGACACACTCGAACTCCTCGCCGGGCGCTGACTGGACCCTTCTTGGCAGTGTTCGTTGCCCGGGCGAGGGCAACGCGAGTTGACCTCGCTCGGCGATCCACCATGCCAGCGCTCCGAAGGCCACCCGGGGAAAGGGCGAGGAAGCCCTGCCCCGGGGCGTCGCACGCGCAGGTGATGTCGGTTCAATGGAGCCGACACCACTGCGAGCTGCCACGGCGGGGCAGCCGTGCTCCCCGCTGTGCGCGAGTCGGCTACAGCGCTTCCTCCGGCTGCGTCTCTTTCGCCTCCTGCTGCTGCTCGGTCGGTGTGTCGGAGGCGGTGTAGTAAACGGAGCTGCCTTGCTTGGTGCGCTGGGCCTGCCCCTTGGCGACGATGTTTTCGAGGGTGGTCCGCACGACGGTGTTCTTGATGCCCCGTTCGGGATGGGCCTGCTGGAGGGCGTCGGCGATCTCGGCGGTGGAGCGAGGTTCTTTCTGTTCGGCAAGGTGCTCGCGGATCAGCTCGACCAGGGAGGGCTGGGCGGCTGCCGGGGCCTTCTTGGCCGGCTTGCGAGTTGACGCGCGGTCGGGGGTGGCAGTGGCCTTGCGGGCCCGAGCGGTGGGACGTGCGCGCGATGTGGCTTTCTTACTGGATGTCGGCGCGGGTGCGGGCGTGGTGATCGGTTCGGCTGGTGTGGGGGTGATGCCGAGTGCTTGCTGCATGTTCACCAGCACGGTGTGGTCGTGCTGCAGGGTGGCCAGCTGCTGCTGCAACGCGGAGATTTCGCCGCTGACGCGTTCTTGTTCCTTGAGGTTGCGTTCGAGGTCGCTGCTGACTTGGGCGGTGTATTGCGAGGTGAGTTCCGTGGAGGCGGTCGTGGACTCGGACATGTGGCTGACCTTTCCTTGAGGGCAAGCCGCACGGGGGACTTGCGCGGCCGCGGCAAGGCTGCGGGGGAGTGGCCCGCGTGCACTGGTTTCACAGACGGGCCGCACCAAGGCGAAGGGCTTGCCGTAGATGGTACGGACGGGCGGAGCGGGTTGTTCCGTGCGGCAGCCGCCTTTCTTCGGCTCTCAATTCCTTTGATGAGGCCGTCAGACTGATGCGGCGCGTCATCCGCGGTCGACTCCGTCGGCCAACTGTGCCTGGCAGCCCCTTGTCGCCGACTTCATCGAGGAGGCGAGTAGCGGGGGCCCGCCTCGCCCACCTGCGTCAGTATCCAGACCTCACACCACCGGCGGACTGCCCACTGCGTCGATCAGCCAGCAGCCCGCAAGATCTCCCGCTGCCTTGATCGACACCAGGCGAACTCCTTTGGCTGTGACGACACGGGCGCCACGTGGCTTGGGGCCAGCCGGGGTGGCCTCATCGGCACCGCTACCGTCCCCAGGAGCCAGAGCACGACGGCCTTGATCTGCGTCCGACGCTCAGTGAAGTAGCTCGTCGGCAAGAGGCTCACGCTCAGTCCGTCACATTCTTTCGTCGGGGTCCGTCAGTGAAGGGGCGAAGTAAATTAGGCCTCCGGTGCGCCCGACGACCGATTCGAACTTCGAGGCCAAGTGGCTCCCCGGCGGGCAGCGCTTCGACACATAGTCTCGCGACGCGCGTTTCATGACCATGTGAGTTTTGGGAGGACGAGCGGTCGGCCGGCGTCGCGGGCGTTGTGCCTGTGTCCGCTGGGCAACATCATTGACGGCCAGGCGCACGTCCTCACGTCGTCGGACAGTTGCCTGCGCGGTTCCGTGACGAGAGGTCCGAGGCCCGAACGAAAACCCGTCGCCGACCATCCGAGTAACTGTCGGTGTGCGTGGAGTGCACGGGTCGGTCGAGAAGCCGTGCCAGAGCAGGTTGAGGCAAACTTGCCGAAAGGCGGAGAGCGGTACATGGCCCATTTCTGGCCTGCCGCATGCGCGGTGCCCTTGACGGGACCGCCTCGGAACGGCCGCTTGCAGTGCTTCGAAGCTGAGCCAGCGGCTGCATTGGAGGCCCACTCGGGCTCGGCCTGACCGTGCGGAAGCCCAAGACCTCATGCTGCCGCAGCGAACTGCTGTGCGGGTGAGGGGAGTTGGGTGCGGACCTTTGCGGAGAGTCCCTTCTGGCGGGGGCGTGGGGCCTCTATCCTGTGGTTTCCGGCCGGGGGACGGGGATTCTATGACGACGCCTGAGGCATCCCGGGATGCGGTAGGGGATTCCGGTGCGGTGCGGCGGGAGTTCGCACTGGAGCGGTATCGCTACATCCTTCAGCAGATCCATACCGTGAATGAGAACCTGCATCGTTTCCTGGCTATCTATCAGACGCTGGCGACGTCGTTGGTGGCCGCTGTTGTGGCCCTGTTCGTGGGCTACCGCAAGTGGGGGATCGCCCCGCACACGGCGCGCGGCGGAGTGATCGGATTGCTCGTGCTGACCACCGTGGTCGCTGCGTTCACCGCCACGCTGGTCGTGGTGGGCGCGCTCACCTGGCTGGACTACCGCAACGAGGAGTGCGATCTCACCGATGCGATCGTGGCTCCGGGGTTTCGCAAGCGGCCCCGCACCGGCAACCTGCTGCGCTGGTACGAGAGTTACGTGCTGGCGTTCATCGTCGTCTCGGTCGTCGTCATGTGGCTGCTGGCCGTTTTGTTCCTGCTGCCGGCGATGAGGTGACGTCTCACGTGGCCGAGTACGACTTCACCGCGACATCGCTGTGGCAGAAGACCCTTGCCGCCCGGCCCCGGAATGACGATCACCGAGACCAGCGGGAACGCCTGCGCGCCTCGTACTTCGCGCTGCGGGAGAACGCGGCGGCACTGTTGACGGAGAACGCCCGCAGCATGCCCGACTTCACCGTTCACGACATCACCCATGTGGACGCCCTGTGGGAAACGGCCGACATGGTCTGCGGCGACCAGGTCGCTTTGACGCCGGCCGAGGCCTACGTGCTGGGCTGCGCCTTTGTCCTGCATGACGCGGCCATGGGCGCGGCCGCGCACGCTACGAACCCGTCCGACGCCCTGGGCGAGCAGCGCTGGCGGGACCTGGTATCCGTCGCCCACTTCCGACGGCAGGGCAGCTGGCCCGATGCCGAGCAACTGGAGCGACCTGCCACGGACGTTGCCAAGGAGTGCCGGGCGACCGCCATTCGGGAGACGCACGCCGAGCAGGCCCGGCGGCTGGTCGACCAGCCCTGGCGCTCCAACGCGGGAAACGACCTCTTCCTCATCCAGGACCTGCAGCTGCGCGAGTCCTACGGCCCGCTGATCGGTGATCTGGCCGCCAGCCACTGGTGGCACGTCGACATGCTGGGCAGCCGTTTCCGGCAGGCGAAGGGCTCATTGACCTGGCAGCCAGTGGAATGGCTCATCGAGCCGCTGAAGCTGGCGTGCATTCTGCGGCTCGCCGACGCCACGCAAATCGACAGCCGTCGGGCGCCGACGTTCCTGTTCGCCCTGCGCAACCCGGCGGGCGCCTCCCACGACCATTGGCGCTTCCAGGAACACATCAGCCGCCCCCACCTGCGCGGCGACCGGGTGACCTACACGTCACTGCGCCCCTTCGGCCCGAACAGCACCTCGGCTTGGTGGCTGGCCCTGGACTATTTGCGCAGCGTGGACGGGGAGCTGAAAAAGGTCGACGCACTGTTGCACGATCTGGGGCGTGGCCGGCTCGCCGCGCGCGCGGTGGCAGGCGTGGACTCCCCTGAACGCTTCGCCGACCACTTCCCGGTGAGCGAGTGGCGTCCCATCGACGCCAAGGTGAAGATCTCTGACATCCCGGCCCTGGTCGACACCCTGGGCGGCGAGCAACTGTACGGCAAGGAACCAGAAGTGGCCGTGCGGGAGCTGATTCAAAACGCCCAGGACGCCGTACTCGCCCGGCAGGCGGTCGACCCCGACTTCGCCGGCGCCCGAATCGACGTGCGCCTGACGGACACCAACGGCCACTGGTACCTGGAAGTGCAGGACAACGGCATCGGCATGGACGAGGACATCCTCGTCCACGGCCTGCTGGACTTCGGCACCAGCGGATGGACGTCCGACGGGGTCCGTACCCGCTTTCCCGGCCTCGCCGACGGCGGCTTCAAACCCAACGGCCGTTTCGGCATCGGCTTCTTCTCCGTCTTCATGCTCGGCGACCACGTCGAGCTCACCACACGGCGCTACGACGGCTCCATGGCCGATGCCCGGTGCCTGACCTTCCACCAGGCATCTGCACGCCCACTGCTGACGACAGTGCCCGCCCCGCGCCGGGCGGCACCCGGCACCACCGTGCGCATCCGACTGCGAGAAGACCCCTACGACGCCGAGGGCATCTTGCGGCGCACCGACGATGAACGACTCATCCAGCTGTTGCGCCGCCTGGTACTGGAAAACGCGATCCCCATCCGCGCATGGGAACCCGGTGCTGCCGCACCGGAGACCCTCCAGCCTTTCACTTTGGCCGACGGGGCTCCCGAAGACGTCTTCGACCGTCTCTATCCCAGCCTGGCTGACACATGGCGGGTCAACTACGAGAAACAACGTCTTCAGCTGCGCGAGGCGTTCGTCCTACGGGCCACCGAACTGTTCGACGACGAGCAGCAGCGTATCGGCCTGGCCGCGTTGGGGGCCGACCTTCTCTTCTGGAGCCACCTCAGCTACCAGGGCATCGTCACCGTCAACGGGTTTCTGGCCGATGAAACGAGCACCTTCGCGGGCTACCTCGCGGGACAGCCGAACCGGGCCTCACGCGACCAGGCACGGCCACTGGCGAGCCAGGACCAGATCCGCCAGTGGATACGGGAACAGGAACACCGCACGCGAGCCGTCGGCCAATTCACCGACTCCGTCCAGCTTGAACTCGCCTACACCCAAAAACGCGCCCTGAACTCCCTCTCCGGCGACACCGCCTTCGCACTGACGGCCGAGGGACTGCTCCGGCCTGAGGGCGTCGCATCCTGGGCCGCACAGCGCAACGAGGTCTTCCTGGCCGAAGGACCTCCACTGAGCTGGGGCTCCCGCCCACCGCGCATCTTCCACTATCTGACCGGACGCGATGTGCCGTTGCCCCACCACGGCGTACTGATATGCAGCTTCCTCATCGGCCAGAAACTCGTCGAGCTCTTCCCGCCCGCCCTCAACCGCGACTCCGCCTACGACTTCGCGCGCAGCCACACCACACTGACCTGGCAGAAACTCTGGTGGCGGATTTCAGGCAGCCTGGCCGGGGTCTTCCTCACTCGCTTGTGCGACGCCTGGTCCTGCACCATCGAAGACCTCCTTGCCCCGGTCGAACAGCGAGGCTGGTCAGACGTGGCGGAGCTCGAGGACGAGTACATCGGCCCGCTCTGGGGCTACCTACTACGCCGCCCGGGCAGCCCACCCCGGCCGCCCGTCGGCCCGTAGCAGTGCGGCCACGGTGTCGGGCTTGGCAGCGGTGGCAGGCGAGCCGCCCAGCAGCGCAGTGGGCCGACTGCCCGGGCAGAGAACCGGCTGACCCAGACGCCGCAGACAAGTGCGTCCCCGCGCTGCACGCGGCATGTGATGAAGGGCAGGGGTCAGGGTGAGGGTGTGCGTTGTGAGTGTGGGGGAGGGGCGCGCAGTAGTCCCCACAGCGGCTGGGCGCCGGTGGCCAAGGTGGCCGCCCTCGTTGCCTCGGTGATGGCCGCGGCCACCGCTGCAGGCGCCGCGAACAGTGCTGTGTCGGACGGTCGTTGATGCCTGACGCGGGGTAGCGCTGGGCACGTCACCTGCGGCCGCCCTTGGGAGAGATGGCTGACCGGATGCACGAGTGGGCGTGGCGCTACTGCGCAGCTGGCATCCTGCCAGCGTGGCGCGGGTCTCGGTTGCCACCCGGCAAGTCGGCGGTCTGCGTCGGCGGGTGATGATCGATGAGCAGAAACAGGGATTCATGGGCGCAGTGCCTGACGCAGGCTCAGGCCGTGGCGGTGGCGCAGCCGGCGCATCTCCCAGCAGGACAGGGCGGTCACGGTGACGGGGGCGCCCATCATGAAGACCGCTCTGGCGAGTGGGGGAACCTCCGGGTAGGCGCCGGTGATCAGGTCGAGCAGTGCCAACTCCCACACCAGGACGATGGCGAGGGCGGGCGGCAGCAGTTGGTGGATGTCGGCGGTGCGCAAGACGTGGACGAGAGCCAGGCCGATGCCGTAGACGGCGAACCCGAGCGACCACAGACACGCCAGCCCGAGGACGACTTTGCCCGGCACTCCGATGAAGTCCCGGAATCCCCGTGTGGCCGCATCCGGCGCCATGGCCAGCGGGAAGACGGCCATGGAAGCCACCAGGGCCACGATCGCACCCAGGGAGCGCAGAGCGCGGCGCAGATACAGGCGACGCAGGTGACCGTGGGCGGCGGCCACGAACACGCCGACGACCACGGGCAACGTGCAGATGAGCACCAGGACGCTGATCCAGCTCTGGCTGAACCGGTCCGAGAGGGCGGTTTTGACGTCCCCGGCGTCGCTCACCAGGCCGTAGGTGACCGTGAGCCACAGCCAGGCTGCGATGCCCAGAACGGTCCGCCACAGCTGGAGCCGGCCGACGGTGGCATCCTCGATGAGGTCCGGGCGCGAGGGACGGAAGACACGTTGGGCGGCGTACAGCGGGTTGCGGAGGCAGCGCAGGACCCTCTGGCGTCGCGTCGGTTCCGGGATGGGCGGCATGCCGGGCGGCAGCGGGCCGCCATACGGCTGCGGTGGGTAGGGGCCCCAGCCCGCCGGCGGCAGCTGCGGCGGAAGCGGACTGCCCTGTGGCGGAGCAGGTGGCGAGGGGTGGGGACCTGTCGATCCAGGCCCCGTTGGCTGCCCGTTCGGGCCGAATTGCGGACCCCCGTAGCCGTTTCCTTGATACCAGTTCACGGCCTACCCCCGTTGTTTGCTGACCGGTTGAGCGCGGCGGATCTTACCCGAGTCGGGCCCTGGTGCTTCGGGTTCAAGGCCGTGGCACCTCGGGGTGACTTGGCCGTGTTGCCTCCCACGACCGGGAGCCCGCCACATCCGCCCTCTCACCGCCGCCGGCCCCGGCTGCGCGCCTTCGCGCTCAGTGCCCGATTCCCAACCTCCGTCGCGGTCACGGGCACCGGGCGAATCCGCCAAGGAACCACCGAGTGTGCAAGGCGGCTGACGATCAGGGTTCGCTCGGGCACGCGTGCCGTGAGCGACGGAGTCCGAACGAGCCGCAAGCCCGGGTGGCGCCAGAGCGCCGCGCAGAGTGCATGGCAGCCGTCAGGGTCATCTGCCGACGAGGACGACGCGGCAGGAACCATCGAACACAAAGACTGATCTCGCGTCGGGGATCAATGAAACCGTGGTTGGCGCCAAGGTTGATCTTGATGGGCGGTCCGCCTGGTGGCCGAGGCCGGCGAAGCCAGGGGCTCCGGTGCGAGGGTCGATACCGCTCCTGGTTGCGTTTGCAAGCCGACGTGCCCGGCGGGAGACTGGACGTGTCGGTGCGGGCGTGCTGCTACCAGCGAATGCCGACTGTGTCAGAGCATCTTTCGCTCCTGCCGCGCCGGCACCCATGCGCGCTGCTGTGCAGCGGCCTTACTCCAGTCCCGTCTTCTCGGGAGCACCCATGACAACGCTGCGACTGGCCACGTTCAACGTCGAGAACCTGTTTGCCCGCTGGCGGTTCAAAGCCGATGTCGATCCCGCAACCGCCAATACGCGGGGGTGGATTGTCGACCAGACCCGTTTCGAGGAACTGGGCGTGGACGACAAGGCAATCACCGGGGCAGCGGTTCGGGAGCTGCGGGCCGACGTGCTGTGCCTGCAAGAGGTGGAGAACGTCGACACCCTCAAGCATTTCCGGGCCCAGGCCCTCGGGGGGCGTTCGGAGTACCCCTACGTCGCTGGGGTCGACGGCAACGATCCTCGGCTGATCGACGTCGCCGTGCTGTCGAAGCTGCCGATTACACGTATTCGCTCGCACCAGCACCTCATGGACCCGGCGAGCCCGACGGCAGCACTGTTCTCCCGTGACTGCCTCGAGGTCGACATAGAGGTCGAGGTGAACCCGGGGCAGACAACATCGGTCACGCTGTTCGTCAACCACTTCAAATCGATGCTTGGCGGGCGTGCGCAGACCCGCGGGAAGCGGGAACGCCAGGCCAAGAAGGTGATGGACATAGCCACCGACCGCTTCGGGCACGAGGCTCCGGGAGACCATCCGTTCGTGGTTCTGGGCGACTTGAACGACTATCTGGAACCGGACGGCGACGGGAGTTCCGGCATCGATCAACTCGTCACCTGGGGCCAGATCGAGAACGTCGTGGCCCGCCTGCCCGAGGAAGACCGGTGGACGCACTACTGGGACGACGCCGACGAATACCGGCAACTGGACTACCTCCTGCCGTCGGTATCGCTCGCCCGGGCGGTGCCGCAGGCACTCCCGGAGATCTTCCGTAAGGGAACCCCGCTGCGTGCCACCCGATACAAGGGCCCTCGCTTCCCCGGGGTGGGGCAGGACAAGCCCAAGGCATCCGACCACTGCCCCGTCATCTTCAACCTCGAGGTCTCCTGAGCAGCCGCTGGCCGGGTCGGCGGGAGAGCATGTGCCGGCAGTCCCAGGCGGCCGCCCAGTGCGGCGCGCCCGACCTGCCGGCGCATCCCGGGCGTGACTTCTTGTCCTGACCGTCATTTCTCGCTGGGATGGCACGCGTTGCTGGTGGTTATGGGCGATGAAGAAGGCCTTGTGCGGCAGATCTGGGGTCCATGGCCGGCACGACCGCCCTCTGCGGTGGCGGCTGCTTCCTTCGCTCTGAGGCCCTCGCTGTGGGTGCTTGTCCGGATTTCTGAGTGCGGAGAATGACGACGTGCGAAACGAGTAATACAACGAAGCCCCGGCGTCAGACGCTTTCGCATGCCGCGGAGGCCGCTACCAGATTCTGTCCCTCGAGCCAATTGAGAGTTTCAAGTCGGCATCCCCGGCACCCGGGGCGACGATGGCAATGGCGCCCGGAGCGCTCGGCTCGAACTGAATGCGGATCCATGTGCGCCACCGAGGGTGCAAGCTCTGGCCATGGCGTGGCAACTTCCGTGACTAAAACCGGAGTTACCCTACTCGCTTTCCGTGACGTAATTGCCGGATCTTCGTAAAGCAGGCAGTGAGCTCTTTCAGCGTTGCCGCTCCAGAGTGAGAACGGCTGCCGCGATTGACGTCATTCGATTCGGGCTGCAACGCGCCTTGCGGAAGATCCGCC